>CANOPV010000045.1 GCA_947568605.1 uncultured Clostridium sp. | reverse complement strand
TAAATATGCTATTTAAAGAATTTTAATTATAAATGTGATATTAGTATAAATTTTATAGATATACTTGAAATTATAGGACAAAGTAAGTATAATTTTTATAATAAAAACTAGAAAGCATAATTGAAAGGGTTAAATATTTTATGAAAATAAGAAATATCTTATTAGATGTAGGTGGAATTTTATTTGATGATAGTAAAATAAATATAGAAAAGATACTTAATAAAAATTGTGATTTAATTTATAAAAATGCTTATGGTTCAAATTTTAAACAATGTCTACTTGGCTATAAAACGGTTCAAGAACATATTAATAGTTTTTCTAATACAAATTATTTTAAAGATATTAGTTATATTTTAAATAAAGATAATTTATCAATAACATATCCTTTAATTATAGAAAATTTTGAATACATTAAACAATTAAAAGAAAAAAACTATAAAATATTTTTATTAACAAATATAACAGAAGAAAGTTACAATTACATTAATAACTTAATAAATATTAATAGTATTTTTGATGGCGGAATATATTCTTTTCAGGAACATTTAATTAAACCCGACCCTAATATTTATCATTTAATAATTAATAAATTTAAACTAAATAAGGAAGAAACTATATTTTTCGATGATAAAGAAAAGAATGTTATTGCATCAAGTAAAATAGGAATAAAAAGTGTTGTTTTTAATTCGATTAATGATATGAAAGATGCTCTATAATAAAAAACATATTAAGTTAAAAGATTTTTTACTAATGGAATCTTTGAATAATTAATATATAAAAAATCTGTTGCAGTAAAATTGGATTAAAATACAATAAAAAACGCATATAAGTATTAATATTTCAATACTTATATACGTTTTTTAATATGGTGAGCCACAACTTAACAAATCCGAAATTTTATTTTTGTGAAATGGAAATTATAGTAATTTATAAAAGAACATAGATATTAAAGATTATTTAGTAATTCTTTCCTAAAGTTTATCAAATTAGAAAAGGCAATATGTATTCCTTTATTTTCAAGCCTTAATATACTTTCAGCCTTTTCTATAATTTCTTTTTGTAAAGGCATTGAAATTGTTACATCATTATTTTTTACTTGATATTTTTCTTCAATATATTTTTCAATAGTCGGAAACATATTTTGTACTAGAAATACAGCGTTTTCATCTTTAACAATTCCAAAAACAAAATTTAATGGCTCACGATGTATTTTTTGCTTTTTGTTTTCATAAATAGATTTGTATTTTTCGTATTGCTTAGAAATAGGAACAAACCATATTATATTCTCGTTTGTTTTATCTTTAAAACAAAAATAACAAGGTCTTTTATTTCCAGTTTCTTTGTTTTCCATTAAATTATATTTATTACCATATTTTTTAATAAATTCATTACTTATAAAATAAAATCTCCCATTTTCTATTTGCATTTATTTCCTCCTAAATATTACAAAGAGGGAGCCATCTTTAAAAGAAAGCCCCCATATACATTTTTTAACTTGCCCTATTTATAGACACTGCAAGTCGTGTCTTCCATTTGTTACACCTATCCTCTTTACCGACACTATAGGTCGTGTCCTCCATTTTTATAATATTAGTATAACACAAAAGTATAACATTTGCAATAATTTTGTGTAAGATTTACTAATATATTATTAGTATTATTAGAAAAAAGTGATATTATACTTGAAAGTATAGAAAAAATCAAATATAATAGTAAAAAAATGAAAGTAGGATATTTTATGGAAAATAAATATGAATTTTTTATAGCAGGTAGAGCTAGAAATAAAGAAAATATTTTAAAAATATGTTCGTTGTTTGATAAATATAATATATCATATTATTGCTTTTTAAAAAATGAAAAAGATTGGGGTTACGGTAATAATAGTCAATCACCAGAAGAAAGACAAAAAGAATTTGAAACATTAGACTTAAAAAGTGATATTGTATTAAAATTATTTGAAAATGATATGAATGGAGAAAAAAGTTCTAAAAATTTATTATTGGTTTTACCAGCAGGAAACGCAGCACATATAGAGTCAGGAATTGCTTTTGGATTAGGAAAAAAATGTTATGCAATAGGAGAATATGAAGCAACAGATACTTTATATAATATTTTTGAAGAAATATTTGCAAACGAAAATGAATTAGAGGAATTTTTAAAAAGATATAGAAAATAGATAAATTATAAAATAAATAAAAACCATCTCAAAATACAGAAATGTAAATTGAGATGGTTTCTTTTTGTCTTATACGGGTTTATATAAGACTGTTATGGTGAGCCAGAAGGGATTCGAACCCCCGACCCTTGGCTTAGAAGGCCAATGCTCTATCCAACTGAGCTACTGACCCATATACTTAACGCATTTACTATATTACCATATTTATATTAAATTGTCAATACAATTTTTTGCATTTTCAGGGTAATTTTTCATTAGTTATTGCAATTTCATAATAAAATTACCCTTATTACATCTTTCCTTTTAGTTTACTTAATGTTTTTGAAAGTGAAATTATTTCATTATTTATTTCTATTAGTTCATTTTCTACAACTACATAATTTGTAATGTTTATATCTTTTAAATTCATCATTTTCTCTAATTCATTTCTTATATAATGTACTTGTACACAATGTGGTGATTTATCTACTGTTGCAAATATTATATTTTTAACTTTTCCTGTTCTTAATATACCACCTATTTTAGTTATAGCCATATTTATATGCGTTTCTTCTAGGCATAATTCATATATGTTTTTGGATATTTTCTCTATTTTTTCATATCCTTTTGGTTGCATATTCTTTAAACAACTACCTACTATAACAATTGTTTCATCTACATCATATATATTACTCTTTAATAAATCTTTCATTCTATTCTCCTTGTTTTATTTCTTCATCACAATATTTACATCTATATATATTGTTTGTTAAATAACATATTTGTTTTATTCCTCTTTCTACTGAGGTGATACAATTTGGATTTTTGCATTCAAATTTATTTATTATTTGCTCTGATGCTTCTTTATCTTCACTTTCTTTTATTGTATCTATTTCTAATAATTTCAAAATTAATGCCATTCTTATATATCTTCCACATTCTGCTTGTTTAAAATAACACGCTCTTTCATCTTCGTCTACTTCAACTGAAATTTCATTTACTCTTGGTAGTGGATGCAATACACATAAATCTTTTTTTGCTTTTTGCATTTTCTCTTTGTTCAAAATATAACAATCTTTTAATCTATTATATTCTTCTTCATTTGAAAATCTTTCTCTTTGTACTCTTGTCATATATAAAATATCTAATTTGCTTATAGCATTTTCTAAGTCTTGTATTTCAGTATATTCTACTTGTTTTTTATTTAATATTTCTGTTTTTATATAATCTGGCATTTTTAATTCATTAGGGGAAATAAATATAAATTTGATATTAGGGTATTGTGATAATGCTGTTACAAGTGAATGTACCGTTCTTCCATATTTTAAATCTCCACAAAGACCTACTGTTAAATTTTCTATTTTTCCTTTTTCTTTACTAATTGTTAATAGGTCTGTTAAGGTTTGTGTTGGATGGTTATGTCCTCCATCTCCTGCATTTATAATTGGAATTTTTGAATTCATTTTTGCAACTACTGGTGCCCCTTCTTTTGGATGCCTCATTACTATAATATCTGAATAACTGGTTACTACTTTTATTGTGTCTGCGACTGTCTCTCCTTTTGCTATTGATGAATTTGTTGCTTCTGAAAATCCTAATACGCTTCCCCCTAAACTTAACATTGCTGATTCAAAACTTAATCTTGTTCTTGTACTTGGCTCAAAAAATAGTGTTGCTAATATCTTGCCTTTACACTTTTCTGAATATTTATTTTTATTTTTTATAATATCTTTTGCAACTTCTATTAATTCATTTATTTCTTCTTTTGATAAATCTTCTATTCCTATTAAATTTTTCATTTTTCATACCTTCCTAAGTTATAAATCAAGTTTGAAAAAGAATTAGTATATTGCTAGGCATTCCAAATTTCAAAAGCGGAGGCGTGCTTTTATGCTCGCTTAGCATTTTGAATATTTGGAATAACGACTTTAAGATGCTGATTATTTTTCAAACTTTTGCTTCTATTTTATCCAACTTTCATCACTTGGATTATTTCTAAATGCTATTAAATTTTTAATATCTTCTTCTTTTATATAGCCTTCTTCTGCTGCAACTTGTACCATTACATCAAAATTTGATAAACTTATATTTTTTACTTTTGCTTGTTCTAATTTGTTTCTACTTTTTTCCATATTATAGGTAAATATACTTGCAATTCCTAATACTTCTGCTCCTGCTTCTCTTAATACATTTACTACATCTATTACGCTTCCACCTGTTGAAATTAAGTCTTCTATTACTACAACTTTTTGTCCTTTTTCTAATTTTCCTTCTATTTGATTTTTTCTTCCGTGGTCTTTATTGCTTCCTCGTACATATCCCATTGGTAAGTTTAATATATCTGCTGTTATTGCAGCGTGCGCAATTCCTGCTGTACTTGTTCCCATTAAAACCTCTACTTGTGGATAATTTTCTTTTATTATTTTTGCTAATCCATTTTCTACTTGTGTTCTAACTTCTAGTGAAGTTAATGTTAATCTGTTATCACAGTAAATTGGGCTTTTTATCCCACTTGCCCATATAAATGGGTCTTGAGGTCTTAAAAATATTGCCTCTATTTTTAATAAATCTTTTGCTATTTCTCTTTCTAAATTTTCCATTTTTAATCATCCTTTCATTTTTATTTTATTAATAAATTTAATATTTATATAATCTTTATTTAGGGCGAAATTCGGTCGTATCTTACGGGTATTCCTTTCCGATTTCGCCCCTACATTATTATAATATTTCTAATTGCAAAAATCTTGTACACATCTTTTATATGCTTCTACTGGGTTATCTGCTTTTGTTATCGGTCTTCCTACTACTATATAGTCTGAACCTAATTCTTTTGCTTTTTTTGGTGTTGTTATTCTTACTTGGTCGCCTTTATCATCTGTTTCAAATCTTATTCCTGGTGTTATACATAGAAAGTCTCTTCCGTAGTTTTTCTTTTACTTTTTTAACTTCTAATGGTGAGCATACTATTCCATCTAATCCTGCTGTTTTAGTATTTTCTGCATATTTTAATACTACCTCATCTATTGGCTTTTCTATTAATAATTCTTTTTGCATTCTTTCTTGACTTGTTGATGTTAATTGTGTTACTGCAATTAATATTGGAGATGAACCATCTTCTCTTGTTAAACCTTTTTTTGCAGATACCATCATATCTATTGTACCACTTGCGTGTACATTACACATATCTATATCAAGTTTTGCAAGTGTTGCCATTGCTTTTTCTACTGTATTTGGTATATCGTGTAATTTTAAATCTAAAAATATTTTATGCCCTCTTTTCTTTATTTCTCGTACTATGTCTGGTCCTTCTGCATAAAATAATTCCATTCCTATTTTTAAAAATAGCTTTTCTTCTGAAAATTTGTCTAAAAATTTTAATGTTTCTTCTTTGCTTTTGAAATCACAAGCAATTATTACATCTTTTCCCATTTTTTCCTCCTTTTATTTAATTTTATATAATAAAATTCACATTAAAGAACCCCCCAGTAATCTTCGATAACAGCCCCCTTAAATAAAGAGGTCAAGGTTTTAGCAAGTTCTTCGTAGAACGGACGACCAATTGTCGCCCTACATTTCTCTGTATTTTTAAATATGTATTTATTTTTAGGGCGAAATTCGGTCAAGCCTTACGGGTAACCTTTCCGATTTCGCCCCTACATCACTCTACATTCTTCCATTTAGCATAAAATTTATAATACACATATTTAAAGCGAAGCGTGAGGCGAAAATTATTTTAAATAAAATTTTTAATGTAATTCATCTCACAACCTTTTTACAGATTTTTTTCAAAATTACGGTTCGACAGCCCGTGAGGCGTGGAGAGACCCGCAGTAAAGACAGATAAATTTAAAAAAGTAAATAAATTTCAACATTGCAAATTTAATTTTATTTTAAAAATTAAAGGTCTTTACCAGCCGTGGAGAACCTAATTTTTAAAAAAATGCTGTAAAAAATAGGTTGTGTTAGAGTATTTAAAAAAATTTTATTAAAAATAATTTTAAGCCGAAGGTAGCGAAGCGAAAAAATAATTTAAATAAATTATTAAATAATAAATAGAATTGTATTTTAATGTGCTGTACCTATAATTTCTTGTAAATTATTTATTCCATATTTATCCATAACCTGCGGAAGTGCCTCTATTATTTCTTTACAAGCATACGGATTTTTCAAATTAGCAGCACCTACTTGTATTGCTGTTGCACCTGCAAGCATCATTTCTATAACATCTTCTGCTTTTTCTATTCCACCCACTCCAATAATTGGTATATTGACCGCTTCATATACTTGATAAACCATTCTAGTTGCAACAGGAAATATTGCAGGTCCTGAAAAACCACCCATTTTATTTGCTATTACTGGTTTTCTTGTTTTCAAGTTTATTCTCATTCCTAATAATGTATTTATTAAAACAATTCCGTCTGCTCCTGCTTCCTCACAGGCTTTTGCTATCTCTACTATATTTGTAACATTTGGTGTTAGTTTTACATATAATGGCTTTGTTGTAACTTTTTTTACTGCTTGTACTACTTCTTTTGCTGATTCTTTACTTGTTCCAAAAGTCATACCTCCATTATGCACATTAGGGCAACTTATATTTAATTCTATTATTCCTACTTGCTGTTCTTTATCTATTTTTTCGCAACAATATGTATATTCGTCTATTGAAAATCCGCTTATATTTGCTATTACTGGTTTTTTATATACTTTTTTTAGTAATGGTAATTCTTCTGCTATAACCTGTTCTATTCCCGGATTTTGTAATC
>CANOPV010000044.1 GCA_947568605.1 uncultured Clostridium sp. | reverse complement strand
GTTTCCTTTTTCTGCATAAGGTGCAGAATTAAATAAGATATCCCCTGTTATTTGTGTCGCATATCTTCCATAGCCATTGTCTACTGTTTTCCATTGCCAATTATTATATTTTTTTAGACTGTATGTGCCTTCTGTTTGTGTAGTCATACCACACGAACATAGCATTGATTTTAATGGTATGTTATAATTTCCGTTTCCATCTTTTTTATATATTGTAACAACATTAGTTTGTACATTTATTTTTATATAATATGGTGATATTTTATTTTCTACAACATTATTTATTTGCCCTGCATTTTGTGAATCTGCTCCTATTACTATAACATTATCATCTTTTTTTTCATCTAAAATAGCAACTAGTATTTCATTTTCTTTTTTGTCTTTTATGCTTTCTATTTCTATTACATCTGAGGTATATGTTTCTTTTTTTGTTTCGGGTTCAAATGTTTTATTATTTTTATTACTATTTATTATTGAAATACTAATTGATATAATTAATAAGAGTATTAATATCGCTATAATTATTATTAAAACTTTATTAGTTATTTTCATACTATTATTGTCCTTTCTGTTTATTGTTAAATTTAGAACCCCCAGTCATCTTCGATGACAGCCCCCTTATTAAAGGGGCCAAGTTAGGCACAGTACCTCTTGCCTCCCTTATTTAAGGGAGGTGGCACAGAGTGCCAGAGGGTTTTTAACATATTTAATAATTAAAGTAAATTAATAATGCACCTATGATGGAAATGATAAATCCTACTATTTTTAGTCCACTTGTTGCTTCGTTTTGGTCTCCAAAACTAAACATCTTTTTAGTAATTAATCGTGCATCATATATCATTATAACTCCTAATGTAGATAATAGTAAACCTAATATTATTAAAACTGTTTTCATCATTTTTAACATCCTTTATTTATAATTTTTTTATTTCATCTATTATACTATTTGTATCTAATCTATATATTTTTTCTAATTCTTCTATACTTCCGTGTTGTATGAATTCGTCTGGATAACCTAACTTTTTAAATTTTATATTTTCTAAATTATTTTTAACAATTATCTCTTCTACTGCACTTCCTAAGCCTCCAACAATTATATTATCTTCTATTGTAATTACTTTTTTAGTCTTATTTATTGATTTTAATATTTGTTCTTCATCTAATGGTTTTAAAAATCTTGCATTTATTAATTCTACTTTTATATTATCTTTTGATAATATATCAGTAACTTTTTTTGCTCTATCTACCATTTTACCTATTGCTATAATTGTTAAGTCATTTCCATTTTGAATTACTTCTGATTTTCCTAATTCTATCTTTTGTTCTTCAAATTTTTCTTTTCCTTCACTACCTTTTGGGTATCTTATAACCACTGGTCTATTTAAATTTAATGCAAATTCTATCATTTGTTCTAATTCTTTAAAATTCTTAGGTGCCATTATTGTTAAATTTGGTATTATATTAAAAAATGATAAATCATATATTCCTTGATGTGTTTCTCCATCATTTCCGACTATTCCTGCTCTATCTACACACATTATAACTGGTAACTTTTCTATACATATATCGTGTATTACTTGGTCATACCCTCTTTGATAAAATGAAGAATATAATGGTATTATAGGCTTCATTCCTTGACTGGCAAGTCCTGCTGCCACTCCTAATGCGTGTTGTTCTGCTATTCCTACATCAAAAAATCTATTTGGAAATTCTTTTGAAAATTTTGTTAGTCCTGTTCCATCTTTCATTGAAGCAGTAATTGTAACTATTTTTTCATCTTTTTTTGCTAATTCTACTATTTTCTCTCCAAAAATTTCTGAATAATCTGTTTGTTTTTCTTTTAATGGATTTCCAGTAGTAACATCAAAGCATCCGCTACTATGAAACTTATCTGGGTTTTCTTCTGCTGGTTTATAGCCTTTTCCTTTTTTTGTTACTATATGTATTAAGATTGGTCCATCTAAGTCTTTTGCTATTTTTAGTAAACTTTCTATTTTTTCAATATTATGTCCATCTATTGGTCCTAAGTATCTAAAACCTAAATCTTCAAATAGCATATTTGGCAATATAAGTTGTTTTATACTGTATTTTATTTTTCTAATAAATTTTATAAATCCTTTTCCTTTATTGCGAAATTTTCCTAATGCTTTTTTTACATATTTATTAGATTTTGTATATATTTTTTTTGTTCTTAATTTGCTTAGTTTCATTGCAATTCCGCCAACATTTTTTGAAATACTCATTTCATTATCATTTAAGATAACTATTATATTTGTATTTAAACTTGCGACATTATTTAAGGCTTCTAGTGCCATTCCTCCTGTTAATGCTCCATCTCCTATTACTGCAATTACACTATTTTTTTCGTTTTTTAAGTCTCTTGATTTTGCCATTCCTAATGCTATTGATATTGATGTACTACTATGCCCTGTGTTAAAACAATCACATTCAGATTCACTTATTTTTGGAAATCCTGCTATTCCACCAAGTTTTCTTATTGTTTTTAATTGTTCTTTTCTTCCTGTTAGTATTTTATGGATGTATGTTTGATGACCTACATCCCATACTATTTTATCTTTTGGAACATTAAATATAGAGTGTAAAGCGATTGTTAATTCTACAACGCCTAAATTTGATGCTAAATGTCCTCCTGTTTTTGAAATTGTGTCTATTATATATTTTCTAATTTCTGATGCTAGTTGTTCTTTTTCTTGTAAATTAAGTTTCTTTACATCTTCTATTCCTTTTATGTTATCAATTATTTTGTTCATAATCTGCTCCCTACTTTTATACTCATATATAATATCACAAAATTAAAGAGATTTCTAGTAGGAAATCTCTTTTTTTATATTATTTTTTAATTCACTTTACTATATATAAATTACTACATAAAAACTAAATTTATGTTTTGATTTTATTATACTAATTACTTTTAGTTAAATATTTTATAATATTTTCTATTGTTTTCTCTATGCTATCAGATGTATTATATATATTAATTAACTCTTGTCCTACATTTTTATCTGTTTTATGTATTATATCAATATAGTCTTTTATTTCTTCTACACTTTTTGCATTTAAAAATATTTCAATTATTTCATTTTTTAACTTATCTGTATTACTATTAAAATATTTAATAATTTTATTTTGCTTTTCTATTTCCTTTTCCATTATATTTTTAATATTCAATATATTTGGATACACTAAATAATTATACCCATTTTTAACCATATTAAATATTTTATTAGATTTCATTTCAATTTCTTGTTGTAAAGAATATGTAATAACTACTGGTTTTTTATCTCTAATAAACTCATTTTCTACAAATCTCTCTATAATTGGAAACATATTTTGTATTAAAAATACATTTTCTTTTCCACTAACTTTTCCAAAAACAATCGTATCAACATTAGGTTTCTTGAAATTTTTTAATTGATTTTCAATCTTTTTATTATATATTTTATGATATTTCTTAGTTTTTGTACTTACAGGTACAAACCAAATAATTTCACTATTTTCATTATCTCTAAAACAGTAATAACAAGGTCTCTTATTTCCATTCTCTTTATTTTGCATTAATTCACTATCTCTTACAATATCAAAAAAATAATCTTTAATAAAGTAGAAATATCCTTTTTTTATTTGCATAATTTCTCCTTATAAAAATAGTAAGGTACTCTTTTTAAGTACCTTACTTAAAATTTAATCACCTACGCACTTAATGTTTCGCAAGTAGGGTTGCGACATTATTTACTCACCTATGCACTTGTACCTCGCAAATAGGGTTGCGACATCATTTATTTATTAATATTATACAATTTAAATTGTATCGTTGTCAAGTATTTTATAATATTAATTATTATATTTTATGTAAAATTTTAAAAAAATATCACACAAATTAGAATCATTTTTTAAATTTAATTGTTTTGTGCTAATTTTGATTTTACAGAAATTATTTTATTTTTATATTTTTGTATTGATTGTTTAGTTTTCTCAATTTGATTTTCATATAAATTAGTTAATAATTCAAAGTCTTTTTCAGATAAATCTTCTTCTTCTATTAATCCTGCTTTAAAATCTTTTTGTAACTTTAAAACTCGTTTTTCTTCTTCATTATCTACTATTATTGAATTTTTAAATTCAGTATTTTTCGACATTTGTATATTATTTTCAGGTTCTATTATTTCTTTTGGTGCTTCTAAATATTTTTGATTGCTTTTTCTAAATAAATTTCTAAAAAATTCTTTTATTTTTTCTAGCATTTTTACCTCCTACAATTCTTGATTTGATATATCAGATATTTTTTCTTCATATTGTTCGTATAATTCTTTTGCTTGCTGTTCTTTATCTTGTAATTGTGTTAATTCTTCATCTAAATCTCCTATACTTTTCTTACCTGCACTTATTAATTTCTGTCTATACTCTTGTTTTTTTGCTTCTCTTTCTGCTCTTTTCTTTGCACCTCTATATTTCTTTGCGGGGCTATTAGCAATCATTTTTTCTCTTGCTTCTTTTTGTTTTTCTATTCTTTCTTGTCTTTGTATTTTTAATTGTTCAACTTCTTGTTCTGTAAATCTATATTTATTTGGATCTTTATTTCTATCAAAAGATGCTCCACTTATAACCGCTTTTTCTCCACCTACAGAAGCCATTTCTTGATTTATAAAATCAACCATATTTTTATCTCTTCTTCCAACCGCTTTTGCAAATTTTTTTCCATCTTCATTATATAAATATTTATATGCCTCCCAAATTTGCGAACCTCTTATATTCATATCATCTAATCCAAATAAAAGCATAAAACCATTTTTATCTGATTTCATAATTTGAGTTATTCCTGCTATTGCTCCTGGTACTCCTTCGGAAATTTTATAAATGATATCAAATATTGAATCGTTTAATTCTATTTTTTTCCTTGCTGTCGGATCATCTTCCCTATCTAAGAAACTGAATTCATCACCCTGAAACGAAAATATGTCCTTTTCTTGTTTTCTTCTTTGTTCAACACTTTCTACATTTGAAATTTGTATTTCAAAGTTATTATCTTTTGCATAATTTACTAATGTTTCCCTAATTCTTTTTTCTTCAAAAGTAAAATCTCTTGTTGAAATTTTTTCATCTAATGCTGCAATTTTATCTAAAAGTGATTTTGGCGTTGCATATAAGCATTGAGCATCGAATCCACTATAATCTCCAATATATACAAAATCTTTTTGCATATATAAATTTTTATCAGAAAAATCTTTTCCCATTTCTTTTAATTCTTCACCCACTAAATCTCTTAATGCTATTACTTGTCTTTCATAATATATTTCTGGATATTTATCTTCAATTTTTTTAATAAGTTTTGCTTTCATTGCTTCTTTATCTTCATATTCTTCGCCATATTTATTTAATATTGCATTAGCAATCATTTCTGTTTTTTTATGATCTACTTCTACATTTGGAATAGAAATATCTATTCCTTCAATTCCATATTCTGTAATATATCTTCTTAATGCTTCTTTTTTCTTACTTATTTTTTCTACATCAAAATATCCATCTTTAAAAGCATCTGTATGTGAAAGTCTTTCTACTTCACTCATAACTTTTTGATATTCACTTTTTATAAATTCTGGTGTTCCATAAGCAATGTCTGGACTAAATTCATCTGTTTTTAATATACTATCTTTATTAATCCTTAAATATAATGATATATAATTATCATTTACTAGTTGTTTTACTGTTTCTAATTCTCCAAAATTAAATGAAGTTAAATTCATTATTTTTGAATATTCTTTTTGTATTTCATTTGCAAATTGTTCTGTCATATTACCTGATATTGTTCCATTTTCATTTAATACTCTATTTATATAACTTGCAATACCTTGTACTTTGTTCATATCTACTGGTATTTCTTCAAGTACATATTTATTTTGTATTTCAATTCCATTTTTTTCTGCATACGTAATATAAGTATTTTTTAACTCTCTATTATCCAATAAGTCTTTACTCTTATTTTTTTGTTCTCTAAATAAATTTTTGCTGTATAAATCAAATATTCTTTGATTTATCGCTTTTGGAGTAGCATAAAAAATATTGCACTTACTTAAAGTTGAATCTTCTTCTGCTACTAAACCATCTTGTACTGTTAACTGATATCCAAAACAGTTAAACTTTTTAGGATCTATATTATATTCAATTGCTATTTTTGCTAAATCTCCATATTTATTATGCAAATTTCCTATCTCGTCTGGTACTTTTACTATATCTGAAAGAAAATTATTATATCCACCATCGTTTAATAAATCAGTATAATGCTCTGTAAAATATTGTCTTAATTCATCTTCAAAAGCACTTGTATCTATTTCTTCTAATTGTTCATCTTCATCTAATGATATAGCTCTTAATATACCCATATTCCTATTTCTAGTATTAGGTATTTTAGCTCTTTTTGCATATATTGAAACTAAAGTATCAATAACATTTGCATCAATATTTTCTTGCTCTTTTTGTTCTTTTATACCTAAATTTTCTTTATCTTCTATTGATATCTCAGATAAACTTCTTGTATTTTGTAAGATTTGTTCTGTATTACTTGCATTTTCAATTAATTCACTAATTTGCACTTGTTTTTCACTTTCTGATAATTCTGATTTTTGAATTTCACCATATTTTAAAGCAAAATCTCTATAAACTTGTTGTAAGGCTTCCCTAACTTTCTTTTCTTCTCTATTATAACTTAACATTATATAACCTCCCATTTATTTTAATAAATTTATCTCACAATTTTTTATATATTGTGTATATAGATTTTTTTAATAACATAGATTTTAATTAATTCCTAAAATAATAAAAACAGAACCAGTTTTTATGTGCTAAAATTGCAAATGCAATTAAATCATATAAAAAACAGTAAAAAAGAGTAAATTTTATTTTATATATTGAATTACCAATAATAACTGGT
>CANOPV010000043.1 GCA_947568605.1 uncultured Clostridium sp. | reverse complement strand
CAGTAAGGAATACCCGTGAAGAATACTGAATTACGCCCTTTTTATATTTTTGATTCATTTAAAGAATCTTGTTTCCAATTTATCGGATTATTTTTTATATATTTAATTATTAAAAATAATTCTTTTTCATTTCTAATTATATGTTCATAATAATTTCTTTGCCATACTATGATGAATTCATTTTTATTTATATTTTTAGTTACTATTGACTTATAAGTTGTTATTAAATCCTTTAATTTAATTATATTATCTCGTTTTATTTGTACAATAAAATGCAAATGATTTGGCATAATTATATATTCTGGTATTAATATCTTTTTATTTAATCTTTTTTGAATAATCTGTAATGTTCTTTCTGCAATTAGTCCATATTTTGATAAATTCATTATATCGTCTTCTATCTTTCCAAATATTTTTTCTCTATTATGAGAACATATAGTAATAAAATACATTCCACTTTTTGCATAATTGTATTCTTTTAATCTAATACTATATCTATTATGGTAATTTAAATTATACATATATTAAACTCCTTTATTAAGGGCGTAATTCAGTATTTCTCACGGGTATTCCTTACCGATTACGCCCCTACATTTTTTTAATATTTAATATAAAACAAAAAGAGAGAACCTAGATAATTTCTTATCTAAATTCCCCCATATATAATTAAATTAATTCTAATACTACAACTTCTGCTGCGTCTCCTCTTCTTTTTCCTAATTTAATTATTCTTGTATATCCTCCAATTCTACCTTCATATTTTGGAGCAAGTTCGTTAAATAATTTTGATGGTAAATCTATGTTATTACCTTTGCTATCTTTAACTTTATTTATTTTCCTCATCATTTTTCTTCTTGCATTTAATCTTGTTGGCATATCTTTTTGTCTTTGTTCTATTACTTCTTCTTTAACTACTTTTAAGTATTCTTTGCCATTTTTACTTGTTACTTTTTCTGTAACTTTATTTCCTTTACTGTCTAACTTGGCACGAATAATTTTTTTATCAACCATTTCAAAATTGTCTTTTTCTTTTATTGCTAAAGCCAATATACTATCTACAATAGGTTTTATTTCTTTTGCTCTACTTTCTGTTGTTTCTATTTTTCCGTGTAAAAATAAATCTGTTGTTTGTGTTTTTAACATTGCTTTTCTTTGTTCTGTTGTTTTACCTAATTTTCTATTTTTAGCCATTTTCCTTTATTTACCCTCCTTTTTGTTTTAGTCTTCTTCCTCAGCAAAATTAAGTCCTAATGAATGAAGTTTGTTTGTAACTTCATCAAATGATTTTTTACCTAAATTTCTTACTTTTAACATTTCTGCCTCAGTTTTACTTGCTAAATCTTCAACTTTTGCTATTCCTGCTCTTTTTAAACAGTTATATGATCTAACTGATAATTCTAAATCCTCTATTGACATTTCTAGAACTTTAACTTTTTTATTTTCTTCTTTTTCAACCATTACTTGTGTATTTTTTGTTGCTTCTGATAAATCTATAAATAATTCTAAATGTCCAGATAATACTTTTGCTGCTAAACTTAATGCTTCATACGCTTTTAAACTTCCGTCTGTCCATATTTCAATTATTAATTTATCAAAATCAACCATTTGACCTACCCTAGTATTTTCAACTGAATAATTTACTTTTTTAACTGGTGTATAGATTGAATCTATTGGAAGAACTGATATATCTTGATTAGTTTTTTTATTTTTTACAGAGCTATTGTAGCCTCTTCCTCTATCAACAGTCATATCTATTGTTAAATGTCCACCTTCTGAAACTGTTGCAATATGTAAATCTTTGTTTAATACTTCTATTGTTCCATCAGTAATTATATCTCCTGCTGTAACTTCTCCTTCTCCCTTGAAATCAATTCTTATATTTTTTTCTTCATTGTCATAAGCTTTAAATCTAACACCTTTTAAATTAACTATAAGTTCTGGTACATCTTCTACAACATTTGGTATTGTAGAGAATTCGTGTACTACTCCATCAATTTTAATACTTGTAATAGCATCACCTGGTAGTGATGATAGTAAAATTCTTCTTAAAGAATTTCCTATTGTTACACCATATCCTCTTTCTAATGGTTCACAAACAAATTTTGCATAATTATTGTCGTCATCTATTTCTAAACATTCAATATTTGGCTTTTCAAATTCTATCATTTTTACCTCCTAAAATTTAATAACAATTATTATTTAGAGTAAAGCTCTACTATTAAATGCTCTTCAACTGGGATATCAACATCCTCTCTAGATGCTAATGTTACTACTTTACCACTTAAATTTTGGGCATCCTTTTCAAGCCACGCTGGTACTGGTCTTGAATTATTTGCCTCTATATTCATTTTTATTATTCCAGAATCTTTTTTAGATTCTCTAACTTTTATAACATCTCCTGGTTTTACTAAGTATGATGCTATATCAACTTTTTTACCATTTACTTCAAAGTGTCCGTGGTTAACAAGTTGTCTTGCTTGTGGTCTTGAACTTCCATATCCTAATCTATAAACTACATTGTCTAATCTACTTTCTAATATTTGAAGTAAATTCTCACCTGTAATTCCTTTTTTATTTGAAGCCATTTCAAAATATTTTCTAAATTGTTTTTCTCCTACTCCGTAGAATGATTTTGTTTTTTGTTTTTCTCTTAATTGTGTACCGTATTCAGAAAGTTTTGTTTTCTTTTGTCCGTGTTGTCCTGGTGCATAGTTTCTTCTTGAAACACTACATTTATCTGTATAACATCTTGAACCTTTTAAAAACAATTTTTGACCTTCTCTACGGCAAATACGACATTGTTCATCTTTATATCTTGCCATTATTAATTTTCACCTCACTAATTTATTTTTTTATACTCTTCTTCTTTTTGGTGGTCTACAACCATTATGTGGTATTGGTGTTACATCTTTTATAACACTAATTTCTAGACCTGCTGTTTGAAGTGCTCTAATTGCTGCTTCACGACCAGCACCTGGTCCTTTAACATATACTTCAACTGATTTTAATCCGTGTTCCATTCCTGCTTTTGCAGCAGTTTCTGCTGCTTGACCCGCAGCAAATGGTGTACTTTTTCTTGAACCTTTAAATCCAAGTTCTCCTGCACTTGCCCAAGCAATAGCATTTCCTTGAATATCAGTAATTGTAACTATTGTATTATTAAAACTAGAATGAATATGAGCAGAACCTTTATCGATGTTTTTTCTATTTCTTCTAGGTGTCTTTTTTGCTACATTTTGTTTAGCCATTTAGTTTCTTACCTCCTTATTTTTTACTTTTACTAACTATTTTTCTAGGACCTTTTCTTGTACGAGCATTAGTTTTTGTTCTTTGTCCTCTTACAGGTAGTCCTCTTCTATGTCTTAAACCTCTATAACATCCGATTTCAGTAAGTCTTTTTATATTAAGTGCTACTTCTCTTCTTAGGTCTCCTTCTACTTTGTACTCTTCATCAATAACTTTTCTGATGCTATTTACTTGTTCGTCTGTTAAATCTTTAATTCTTGTATCTGGATTAATTCCAGCTTTTTTAAGTATCTTATTAGAACTAGCAACACCTATTCCATAAATGTATGTAAGTCCTATTTCTACTCTTTTTTCTCTAGGTAAATCTACTCCTGCTATACGAGCCATATTTTCTTTGCACCTCCAAATAATATTATTTAATTAGTGTGCCTTCGTGATTAATGTGAAATGTATTATTATAATTAATAATAGTCATTAAACATTCCAGCATAAAATATATATAAACACAAAAAGGATATGAAAATATATATAATATAATTTTCACAGCCGCTACCTTTTAGTGTTAATATCTAAAAAATTAACCTTGTCTTTGTTTGTGTTTTGGGTTTTCACAAATTACTCTAATAACACCTTTTCTCTTGATTACTTTACATTTTTCGCATATTTTTTTTACTGATGGTCTTACTTTCATTTTTTTCACCTCTTCATTTATTATAAAAAATTACTATTTTGCTCTCCATATAATTCTACCTTTTGTTAAGTCATAAGGTGAAAGTTCTACTTTTACTTTATCACCTGGTAAGATTTTTATATAGTTCATTCTAAGTTTACCTGAAATATGAGCCAATATTTGATGACCATTTTCAAGTTCTACTTTAAAGTTGGTATTTGGTAGAGTTTCTACTACTGTTCCTTCAACTTCAATTATGTCTTCTTTTGCCAATTTAACTCCTCCTTAAATTTTCAAAATCAATTAGCCTTTATATTATATATCACTTTTATATTTTTGTCAATATCTCTGCATCTTTTTCTGTAATTAAAATTGTATTTTCATAATGTGCTGAATTTGTACCATCTTCTGTTACTATTGTCCATCCATCATCTAATTCTAAAATATTTGGTTTTCCCATTATTACCATAGGTTCTACTGCAAGTGTCATACCAGTTTCTAGTTTTACTCCTTTTCCTGCTTTTCCATAGTTTGGTATTCCTGGATCTTCGTGCATTTGTCTACCTATTCCGTGTCCTTGAAATTCTTTTACAACACTATAACCATTTTTTTGAACAAATTCTCCGATTGCGTGACAAACATCCCCTATTCTGTTTCCTTTTTTTGCGAATTTTATTCCTTCAAAAAAGGCTTGTCTTGTAATTTCTACTAATCTTTCATTTTCTTTACTAGTTGTCCCAACAATATAAGTTCTTGCCATATCTCCATTAAATCCATCTTTATATGCTACTAAATCAACACTAACTAGGTCTCCTTGTTTTAATATTATATTTTTTGATGGTATTCCGTGTATAACTTCATCATTTATTGAAACACATATTGATGCTGGAAAGTCTATTACTCCTTTTCTTCCGCTTGGGTATCCCTTTTCTGCTGGGATTGCTCCATTTTTTCTTATGGTTTCTTCTGCTATTCTATCTAATTCAAATGTTGATATTCCTGGTTTTATTGCTTCTTCAATTGCTTTATGTGTTAATGCTGCAATTTTACAAGCCTCTTTCATAAGTTCAATTTCTCTTTTAGATTTAATTTCTATCATTTTATTATTTCCTTTTCTAAACTGTAATTCGAGCTAAAATGTATTTAAAAATTGCTTTTGCGTGCGACAACTTCGCTTAGCGTGAGGCGATATATATATTTTTTTCTTTGGCTGAGCGTCCTAAGGGGACACTCGAATGCTGTTAGATACGAAGTATCGTTACAGCATCAGTGGGAAGACGCGAAATGGGAAAAAATATATACTTGCCGAAGCAAAGAGTAGCGATTGGAGCCAAAAGCATATTTTTAAATATTTTAGCGAAGAATTGCAAATAGTTAACTAATATATGCTTATTTTTTTAGCATTTTAATTAAATCTTCTGCTACATCTTTTCCCATTTTATTTACTTTTTTACTTACTTCTGCTGGATATAAAACATTTTTTTCTTTATAAAAATCTATTATTGGTTCTGATGTTGCATAATAAGTATTTAATCTCTTTCTTATTGTTTCTTCATTATCGTCTTTTCTTTGTACTAATGTTCCACCGCATTTATCACAAATTCCTTCTACTTTTGATGGTGATAATGTAGTGTTATATACTGCTTTACATTCTTGATTTAAACATACTCTTCTATTTACTATTCTTTCAATTATTTCTTCTTCTTCGGTTGTTAAATTTATTGCTATATCTACTTTTTTATTTTGACTTTCTAAAAATTTTTCTAATGCTTTTGCTTGATTTTCTGTTCTTGGAAATCCGTCTAATATGGCTCCATTTTTTGTGTCTTCTTCTTTTAATTTTTCTTCTACTATTTTTATAGTAAGTTCATCTGGGACTAAATTTCCTTGTGATATATATTTATCTGCTTCTATTCCTAATTCTGTTTTTTCACTTATTGCCTTTCTAAATATATCTCCTGTTGATATTTGTGGTATATCTAAATTTTCTGCTAGCATTGATGCAACTGTTCCTTTTCCTGTTCCTGGTGCTCCTAACATAATTATTATCATAAAATACAACTCCTTTATAACTTTTTTAATTATTACATTTTTTTATAATAATTAAAAAAATTATATGTTTTTTGATTTTAGAAAAATCTATACAAAGGGCGTAATTCGGTATTCCTTACGGGTCTATTTAACCGATTACGCCCCTACAATCAAATCTTTATCAATTTGTAGGGGTTTAATCGGTCAGGAATACCCGTTATGTTTTCCGAATTAAACCCTTCTAAATTTATAATTAATTTGGTATTTCTCAAATCTTTCGTAATTTGGAAAAGAATTATTATTTGGCTAGGCGTTCGAAAAAGAAATACCGGAAGCGTACTTTGTGTACTCTAACGGATTTTCTTTTGATGAACAACAACTCCAAATCATGATTATTTCACAAATTCTCCGTAATTTGAAAAAGAATTAGTATATTGCTAGGCAAAATTTAGTAAAAAACCGGAGGCGTACTGATGTACGTCGAGGATTTTTTACCTAAATTTTAACGACGCAAGATGCTGATTATTTTTCAAATTATTCAAGGAAACCTTTGTAGTGTCTCATAACCAATTGAGACTCTAATTGTTGTACTGTTTCTAATGCAACACCAACAACGATTAATATTGATGTTCCACCAAATGTTAAGTTTAGGTCTGTAAATCTTAATAACATTGGTAATATTGCTATTACTGCCAAGAAAAGTCCTCCAAACCAAGTTAATTTACCTATAATTGATGATAAATAATCTGTTGTAGGTTTTCCTGCTCTAATTCCTGGTATAAATCCACCATTTCTTTTAATGTTATTTGATACTTCTGCTGGATTAAATGTAGCATAAGTATAGAAAAATGTAAATCCTACTATAAGTAATAAATAAACTATTGCGTTTGTAATCGAATATCCAATTGGTACATTTGCTGATGATGTAGCGATTGAAAATTTATATATTCCTGCCCAAAATCCAGTTTGCGTTGCTATATCTGAAATAAATATTTGTAATATCATTGCTGGGAATGTCATAAATGATGAGGCAAATATAACTGGCATTACCCCTGCCATAGCAAGTTTTAATGGAATATGTGTATTTTGTCCACCATACATTTTTCTTCCAACAACTTTTTTAG
>CANOPV010000042.1 GCA_947568605.1 uncultured Clostridium sp. | reverse complement strand
TATTTATGAGTGTTACTTAGAAAACTTTCGAAGCTCTAAGTCATTCAGTAATAGCCTAGAATCTAATTAAGGATTCTAGGTGTTTTTATTTTATTTGATCAAAAAGTATTTATAAAATAAGACAATACTGCAATTTTAATTAATATTGCCTTGTTCCATTTTATTTAAAATAATTTTCATTCATTAACGGAATAATATCTATTAATAGTTAAAATTTTTATTAATTCGTTTCTCTGATTTTCAGAAATTGGACTACTTGCTGCTTTATCATGTCCCTTACCACCCATTGCTTCTGCAATTAATCTAACATTTACATTATCTTTAATATTTCTATAAGAAATAGTTCCATAATCCAAAGCAATTAACATAGCAAAATCCATATCATATAGTTAAAATTTTCTTCATCTAATAATGGAATAATATCAATTGCAGGTTCTTCATAAGGATGTACTTGTCTTAATTTAGATATTACTGTTTTAACTTTATTAACACTTATATTCATTCTAAATCATCCTTTCTAGTTAATCCGATATGATAATTATATTTTCATCACAATCTAAAATAGCAAATTCGCCATAATTGAATTTATTCATTTAATTCAAAATTCTTCTTTTCTTCTTCTACTGCATCAATCAATTCTTGTTCTGTTGGCATATTTAATTTGTATTCAGAAGAAAATATCGTTTTATTGTCCTTTGGCAAAGTATACTTTACAACCGTTTCATTTTTATTTGTTGATAATAATATTCCAACTGTTGAATTCTCATCTTCTTGTTTAATTTCTCTATCATAATAATTAACGTACATTTGCATTTGTCCTATATCCTGATGAGATACTTTTCCAATTTTTAAATCAATAATTACAAAGCATCTTAAAAGTCTATTATAAAATACTAAATCTGGATAAAAGTGGTCTTCTTCTAGTGTTAATCTTACTTGATTTCCGACATAACTGAATCCTTTGCCTATTTCCAATAAAAACTCTTTTAAATGTTTTATAATATTTTTTTCTAAATCAGATTCTAGATAATCTGTATTTTCTTTTATATCTAAAAACTCCAAAACAAATGGATCTTTAACTAAGTCTTTGCTTGTCTTTAAAATTTGTCCTTTTTCAGATAGTTCTAATATCTTTTCTTTATCGGCAGATAAAGTTAATCTTTCATATAACAATGAATCTCTTTGTCTTTGTAATTCTCTTACACTCCATTTTGAATTAATTGTTTCTTTGATATAAAAGTTTCTTTTAGGTTCTTCATCTATTTTTAATATTTCCAAATAATGCGACCAACTTAATTCGTTCAACACTGTTGAACGAATTGGAAATAAACAGTAAAATTTTCTCATTCTTCTTAAATTTATTATAGAAAATCCTTTTCTAAATTCATTAGTTAATTTTTGTGATAATTTTTCTAAAACTGCATCACCATAATTTGCCCTTTCATCGCCTTGCTGGATTTCCATAATTGCTTTTCCTATATTCCAATACAAATTAAGCATTTCAGTATTAACAGCACTATAGACTTTATTTCTACTACTAATCACTAATTCTTTGATATTATCAAATATATTATTAATTTCATCATCATTTTTAATTAATTCATTATCCATTAATTTTCTCCAATCTTAATTGCAAATCATAAAACTTTTTATATTTCAATTATACAATAAAAATTTTATATTTCTGTTGCAAATGCGACTTTTATAAAATTTTATTGTGAATAAATTTTTTTTACTATAATATTATTTGAATATATAGAATACAATGTGTTATGAGGTGATAAGATGTCATATTCAGAGCGTGAATTATTGGCTAGAATTATACAGTGTGAGGCAGGTGGTGAGGGTGATAATGGTATGAAGGCTGTTGCCACTGTTGTACTAAACAGGGTAAATGTGCCAAATGGAGAATATGCAAGAATATCACAAGATGGTAGTATTAGAAATATTATTTTTCAACAGGGTCAATTTGATTGTGTTATGGAACAAATTAGAAATCAATATAATCCACAAAATATTTATAATATGAATCCAACAGACATTCATTATTACATTGCAGATTGGGCAATAGCAGGTAATAAGTTAAATGAGATTGGAGATTGTTTATGGTATCTAAATCCATTTCGTCCAAAATGCAGTAGTACTTTTCCAGTTAATGGCTCAGGCACTTTTCATACAAGATTAGGTGAACATTGTTTTTATAGACCTACTTCTTTATATGAAAATACTTAGATTTTAAAATCGTAAAATTTATTAAGGAGGTTTATTATGCCAGAATCAGACAATAAAGTAAATAACCAAAGACAAAATCATAGTGTACAAATTAATGAGAATTCACCAGAAGTTTTAACAAATAATATTTATACTCCTGGTTTTTTAAGAGGAAATATAGGTAAACTTATGAGAGTAGAGTTTTTAATAGGGACTAATACTTTAACTGATAGAATTGGAATTTTAGAAGATGTAGGTGCAAGTTATATTTTACTACGTTCTTTACAAAGCACAGATGTTACTTATGCAGATATTTATTCTATAAAGTTTATAACAATATCAGATTATCCTACTAGTAGGTATCCTTATTATTAAAAAAGTCTTAAAACAAAGTGATTTTGCCACTGGGGCGATCAATAATCGCCCCTACATAATTTTTGAAAATTTTCTATTATTTTATTATTCCACAAGCAATTTTTGTTCCAGAGTTTCCACTTGGCTGAGTTGTAAAGTCATCACTAGAACTATGAATAATGATGGTTTTTCCTAATATATCTTTTATTTTAAATTTGTTTATTAAAACACTCATATATGCATATCCATTATTTTCAATTAATGGCGGTAAATCTCCTATGTGAAAAGGATGAGGACAATTTGTTGTATTTAGATGAGTTTTAGCATTTTTAAATTCATCCTCTAAATTTCCTGTACAGGAATTGCCTTCGTGTATGTGAAAACCCAAAAATTTTCCTGTACAATTACCTATTTTTTGTGGTAATCCATTTATTTTGGCAGTCATTAATATTCCATTTTTTGTTTCTTTAAATGTAACTGTACCATTTATTTTTGGATATTTTTTTCCGCCTCTAATATGTGCTTTTGCACTATTAAAAATATTTGTAAACATAAAAACACCTCTAACAATATTATATTAAATAATTAAAATATTGTTAATTTGCGTTTTAGTTAATGTTCAGTAGATATTTTACTAGAATATAATATAAAAATAATCTCAAATCAGTGTGAGGATTTTTATGTTTAGTGGATTAGAAGAACACATACCTCGGAAAGCTCAGCAATCAAAAGACATTTGCTCTGCTTTCAAGGAAGGAAAACCTTATGTAACTCTCATTCTTTATAAGAGTGAAGTTAAGTTTTGGACTAAACGTGGTCTGAAATATGTCGAGAGCGAGACAACAGTGTTTGACAAAGATTTAGGGTTATGCAGGTACAAATTGTACTTTACAGATGACTTTAACCCTCCTGAATTAGTATAAGCAACAAGCCCCCAAGTTTTACTTGGGGGCAACATTTATGCTATTTCATTTTTTTTAGATTTTGTTTCTACTCTCTTTTTTCTTACTTTTGTTTTTATCTCTTTATTTTCATTTATTATAATTGTTGGCTTATCTTTATTTGCAACAGTTTCTTTTGTAATTATACATTTTTCTATTTTTGGATTAGATGGTATTTCAAACATTATATCTCTCATAATGTCTTCTATAATAGAACGTAAACCTCTTGCTCCTGTATTTCTTTCAATCGCTTTATCAACAATTAGTTCTAATGCTTCTTTTTCAAATTCAAGTTCTACATTATCTAATTCAAATAATTTTTTATATTGTTTTACTAACGCATTTTTTGGTTCTGTTACTATTTTTATTAAAGATTCTCTGTCTAATTCTTTTAATGTTGTAACTATTGGAAGTCTACCTACAAATTCTGGAATTAGTCCGAATTTTAATAAGTCTTGCGGTAATAACTGTTCATAAATTTTGTATTTGTCTATTTCGTTTTTACTTTCAATTTTTGCACCAAAACCAATTGATTTTTTTCCTACTCTATCATTTATTATCTTTTCTATTCCCTCAAATGCTCCACCACATATAAATAATATATTTGTAGTGTTTATTTGTATAAATTCTTGATGTGGGTGTTTTCTTCCTCCTTGTGGTGGTACAGATGCGGTTGTTCCTTCTATTATTTTTAATAATGATTGCTGTACTCCCTCTCCACTTACATCTCTTGTTATAGATGGATTTTCTGATTTTCTAGTGATTTTATCTATTTCATCTATATATATTATTCCTTTTTCTGCAAGTTCTATATCATAATCAGCAGACTGAATAAGTTTCAATAATATGTTTTCAACATCTTCTCCAACATATCCCGCTTCTGTTAATGTTGTTGCATCTGCAATGGCAAATGGTACATTTAAAATTTTTGCTAGTGTTTGTGCTAATAATGTTTTTCCACATCCTGTTGGACCTAAAAGTAATACATTACTTTTTTGTATTTCTACATCATTTATTTTTTCTTCGCTATTTATTCTTTTATAATGATTATATACAGCAACTGCTAATGTTTTTTTAGCATCTTCTTGCCCTATAACATAATCGTCTAATATATTTTTTATTTCTGCTGGACTTGGTAAATAGTTTCTTTCATCAAGTGTATATTTTATGTCTTCATCTTCTTGATATTCATCTTCTAATATACTTCTACAAGTGTCTATACATTCATTGCATATATATACCCCAGGTCCTGCAACTATTTTTTTAACTTCTTCTTGTGTTTTTCCACAAAAAGAACATTTTATATTTCTTGTAGGTTCTTTCTTTTTTGGCATATTGCCTCCTTAATTATACATATATTTATTATTTTCTAATATCCATAATTCCATCAATTAATCCGTATTCAAGTGCTTGCTCTGCTGTCATAAAATTGTCTCTTTCTGTATCTCTTTCAATTTCTTCTAATGATTTTCCTGTTCTTTCACTTAATATTTTGTTTAATTTTTCTCTTGTTCTTACTAAATGTTCTGCGTGTATTTTAATTTCTGTTGTTTGACCTGAAAGTCCACCAGAAATTAATGGTTGATGTATCATTATTTCTGCATTTGTTGTTGCATATCTTTTACCTTTTGTTCATGCTGCTAATAAAAATGAACCCAAACTTGCTGCCATTCCTATACATATTGTTGTTACTGGACATTTTATATAGTTCATTGTATCAAATATTGCCATTCCATCTGTTATTGAGCCTCCTGGGCTATTTATATAAAAAGATATTTCTTTGTCTGGGTCTTCTGATTCTAAGAATAACATTTGTGCTACTACTAGACTTGCTGTTGTTTGATTTACGTCTTCACTTAAAAATATTATTCTATCTTTTAAAAGTCTTGAAAAAATATCATAAGATCTTTCTCCTTTGTTTGTTTGTTCAATTACATAAGGTACTAAACTGTTTTCTATCATAATTTTCCTCCTATTTTTTAAAAGGGCGAAAGGATGTATTCGCCCTTTTTATTTCTTATTTTATTTTTGCATTTTTTACTATAAAGTCTATAACTTTTTCGTTTTTTATTGAGTCTTCTATGTATTTCATAAAGTTTTCATTTTGTTTTAGTTCTTCTTCTTTTTTGCCATATAATCCAGCCATTTCTTTAAGTTTTTTATTTATTGTTTCTTCATCTGCTTCTATTTTTTCTTCTTTTATAATTGCTTCTAATACTAATCTAGTTTTTACAGATGTTTTGGCTTGTTCTTCACTTTCTTTTTTGAAGTCTTCCATTGTTTTTCCTACCATTTGTAGATATTGTTCGAATTTCATTCCTTGATATTGTAGTCTTGCTTCTATGTCTTTTATCATATTTTCTAATTCTGTTTCTATCATTCCTGATGGTATATCTATTGTTACATTATCACATACTGCCTTTATTGCTGAATCTTCTGTTTCATATTTTGCTGTTTTTGTATTTTCTTCTTCTAAATTTTCTTATATGCTTGCTTTTAATTCTTCTAATGTGTCAAATTCACTAGTGTCTTTGGCAAATTCATCGTCTATTTGTGGTATTTCTTTTTTCTTTATTTCGTGTAATTTTATTTTAAATGTTGCGTCTTTTCCTTTTAGTTCTTCTGAAAAATATTCTTCTGGGAATTTTACATTTATGTCTTTTTCTTCATCAACTTTCATTCCTATAATTTGTTCTTCAAACCCTGGTATAAATGTGTTGCTTCCTATTACTAATTCGTGGTTTTCTGCTTTTCCACCTTCAAAAGCAACTCCATCAACAAAACCTTCAAAGTCTATTATTGTTGTGTCTCCATTTTCTACTGGTCTATCTTCTACTGCTACTAATCTTGAATTTCTGTCTGCCATATTTCCTAATTCGTGTTCAATGTCTTCATCAGATACATTATACTCAACTTTTTTTAGTTCTATACCTTGATATTTTCCTAATTTTACTTCTGGTTTTGTTTGTATTATTGCTGTAAATATTAGGTCTTTTCCTTTTTCTATTTGTTGTATGTCTATATCTGGTCTACTAACTGCTTCTATGTTATTTTCTTTTAATTCTTTATCAAATTCTTCTGGTACTACTTCATTAAAGGCGTCTTCATAAAATATTTGTGTTCCATATTGTTTTTCTACCATTGCCATTGGTGCTTTTCCTTTTCTAAATCCTGGTATGTTAAAATATTTTGCACTTTTTGCATATACTTTTTTTATTGCTTCTTCAAATTTTGAAGCCTCTATTGTAAATTCTAATTTTAATTCATTTGCATTTTCTGTTTTTTCTATTTTTATACTCATTTAATTCATCCTTTCATAGTTTAATTAATAGATATTTATTTTTTCTATTAAAAAGTAAGCCTTATTATTATATCACTTTATACAAATTTTTCAAGGGGTTTAACTATTTTTTTCCTTCAAATTAAAAATTTATTTAATTTCTTTTACATACATTTTATCTAATACTGTTACTATTGTGTATTTCCTTAAATCTTTTATTTGTGATATTTCTTCTAGTTTTTCATATTGTTCTATTTGTTCTTTTGCTTCTTTCTGTTTTTCTTTTAGTTTGTTTTCTTCTTCTTTTTTT
>CANOPV010000041.1 GCA_947568605.1 uncultured Clostridium sp. | reverse complement strand
CACCAGAAGATACAGATACAGCAATAGAAACAGCAAAAACTGAAATAAAGCAAACAACTGATAGTATAAGTACAGAAGTTAGTAAAAAAGTTAATAATAGTGAATTTGGAACAAAGATACAACAAAATGCAGAAGCAGTAAAAATTGCTTGGAATAATATAAGTGATTTCATACAGTTTATAAATGCACAATTACAGATTAAAGATAATAATAAAAAATTATTAATGGTTTTAGATAAACTAGGACAACATTTTTATAATAGTAATTCTGAAATGTTTGGAGAAATGGGAGTAAAAAAAGTAAATAATAAAAATTATATAGCCTTTTCTGTGCCAGGAGAATATGCTAAATCTATTTCTGATGGTATGTGTTGGGGAATAACAATACAAAGTGATGGTACATTTATACCTTTATTGTCGATTGAAAATTTTTATGTAGGTAATAAAAATGCAGGTAATTTTGGTGGACAATTAATGTTAGGTGGTTGCGATTTAGTAGTTTCTGGTATTGATAGAGGCATTGTTTTTGGAGAAATTAAAATGACAGGAGACCCAACTATGCAATCTGTATGTTTTGATACAATAGATGGTAGATTTTTAATGGAAGTAAGTCCTAAGACTTTGACAGAAAATGGAATTATAGACTACCCTTCTATAAATATATTAGATTCTATAAAATTTTATGCTAATAAGGGTGGCAGTAATTCTTTTAAAATCGGATATGATAAATATATTTTAATGACAGATGAAGGAAAATTAAGTTTGTATGGTGGTAATGTGCAATTTGGAGATAGCACATCAAAGGTTGGTTTTGATTTATATGTAAGAACATTGGCTAATATTCATGGTAATGTGCAAGTTGACGGAAATCTATATGCCAACAATATATCATCAGACCGAAGAATAAAGAAGAACATAAAAAATAGTACAACAAATGCCTTAGATATAATAAAACAAATAAGACATAAGCAATTTGAAATGAAATCAGACAACAAACATTATGATATAGGTTATATTGCACAAGAAATGGAAGAAATAGACCCTAACTTTGTATTAAAAAAAGAAAAAACAGAAAACTCAAATGAAAGATATTATATAAATGAACTTCCAATAATAGCAACAGCAACCAAAGCAATACAAGAACAAAGTAAATTAATAGAAGAAATGCAAAAAGAAATAGAAATCTTAAAACAAGAAATAAAAGAGTTAAAGGAGGAAAAATAAATGTCAAGTTTAACAAATTTTTTAAAATTATTCAAATGGGACACAAAATTGTTATATAAAGACAAAAATACAGAAAAACTGTTGAGAAAGGATGAATTTTATGATATAAAATATATTAAAATTATTATAAATAAATGTGAGGTAAAATATGATTATTGATAAGACAGAGGATGAAGTAAGAGAACAGGCTGGAAAAATTTTAGAATTAATGAATTCTGAAATTGCAAATGCTGGTGTAGGTCAAATAACTTCATTTAATCAATTAGGATTTACAGGCGTAAAAGATAGACCAGATGGATGGTATTTGCCTAAAAATATTGATGATGTTGCAATTATTTTAGAAACAAAAAATTCTAAGCAAGTTTTGAATAATTATTTAGATGAAATAATTAAAAATTGTAATATTGTTTTAACTAAATATAAAAAAGTAATTGGAATTTTATACAATGGTATAGATGTAATAGTGTTAAAAAATAATGAGATAATTAAATCAGTTAACACATTACAGAATAAAGATTATTATTTATCATTGTTCAAAGTCGATAAGATTGATAAACAAAAAATATATAGTTTAACAAAAAAAATAAATGATTGTCTACACACAGAGTTTGGAATAAAAAATTTATATCATAGAATGATTTTTACTGCTTGTGCATTAGTTGCTAAAAGATATGGAGCTAGTTTATTTAAAGGAATGAACTATCAAACATTTCATACATCAATACATTCTACATTAGCAAAATCATTAGAAGAAAGTAGAAGACAAAACCAAAAATTAGATATTTTATTGGAAGTTTATTCTGAAATAAGAATGAATTCCACAGAAAATCAAGATGCTATTGACAATTTTATTGATTGGGTATCTGAAATTTCTGAATGTGTAAATTCAGATTACTGGAATGGCGAAGATGTAATGGGAATATTTTTTAACGAATTTAACAGATATAAAAAGAAATCAGAAAATGGACAAGTATTTACACCAGAGCATATTACTTCATTAATGTATAGAATTATTGATATTCATCAAGATGATAAGGTTTTAGATGCAGCTTGTGGTTCAGGAGGTTTCTTAGTTAAAGCTATGAGTAAAATGATTAAAGAATCTGGTGGAATACAAACAGAAAAAGCAAAAAAAATAAACAGTCAGCAATTGTTTGGAATTGAATTTGATAGAGAAATATTTGCCTTAGCTTGTGCTAATATGTTAATTCATAAAGATGGTAAAACTAATTTAGAGCAATTAGATAGTAGAAATTTGAAAGCAGGAGAATGGATAAGAAATAAGGGAATAACAAAAGTATTAATGAATCCTCCTTTTGAAAGAAAATATGGATGTCTTAAAATTGTTGAAAATGTATTAGACAATGTACCAGTTCATACAAAATGTGCATTTATATTACCAGATAAGAAATTGGAAAAAGATAATAGTGCATCAATATTAAAACATCATCAATTACAAAAAATAATTAAATTACCAGAAAAAGTATTTTCAGAAGGTGTAACAGCATCGATATTTATATTTGAGGCAGGTATACCTCAAAATGAAAAAGAGATATTTGCGTGTTACATCAAAGATGATGGCTTAGAAACTGTTAAAAATCAAGGAAGACACGATATAAAAGACAGATGGCAGGAAATAGAAAATAAATTTGTAGATGTTATTCATAAACAAAGTGGAGATGACACAATTCAATGGATTAAACCTACTGAACATTTAAGTTATCAAATGCCAGAAAAAGAATTTGAAATATCTGAAGAAGATTTTACTAAAACTATGATGGATTATATTATGTATAAAGAAGGAATAGATGTAAAAGAATTTTCAAACAGTTTAACATATAAAGTAATGTATTCAAGTTCTGTTGCCCGCGATGGTAAAGATTATGTTATTACATTAAGGGGGGATAACAAAGATGGAAACTAAACTTAATATAAGAGAGTGGAAAGAATTTATAGTTGGCGATTTATTTAACTTAATTAATTCGACTGCATATCATAAAAAAGATATTACTGAATCTGAAGAAAATGATAATAAAATAGCTTATATAACAAGATCTAAATTTAATAATGGATTAAATATGTATGTAAAGAAAGAAGATTTATTAAATGTAAATCCAAAAAATACTATTTCTTTTGGAGCAGAAAATGCCAATTTCTTTTTTCAAGAAGAAGAATATATTACAGGTAATAAGATGTATTATGTAGATACGCAAAACTTAAAACCACATACAATTCTGTTCATAAAAACAATATTTGAAAAGGGTTTTTCTGATAATTATTCATTTTCTGATGGTATGATTCCAGAAAGAATAAGAAATAAAAAAATAAAATTACCTGTTGATGAAAAAGGAAATCCAGATTGGAATTATATGGAACAATATATGAAAAGTATTGAAAAAAAATCATTAATTTATCTTAAAAATTTGAACAAGAGTAGTAATCAAAGTAATAAAATGAATATAACAGAGTGGAAACCATTTCATTTGTATGACATATTTAATATAGATCCTGGTACTAAAATGGATAAAGTTGCTATGAAATTTAATAATCCTACAATAAATTTTGTTGGAAGATCTGGAACAAATAATGGGGTAACTGCAATAGTAGATGAGGTTGATGGATATAAACCATATAAAGCAGGAAATTTGACTTTGGCATTAGGTGGAGCATATCTTGGCTCATGTTTTATACAAGAAAAAGATTTTTATACTAGCCAAAATGTTATAGTACTTATTCCAAAAATCAATATATCATTTAATGCAAAGAAATTTATATGTTCAGTAATATTTAAAGAAGGAAATACACATTACAAAGCATTTATCAATGAATTAAATAGACATATAGATACTGACTTTACAATTATGTTGCCAATAGATGAATTCGGAAATCTAGACTATAAATATATGGATGAGTATATAAAAAATATCTATAATAATATTAAAAAGAAAATAAAAACCTTACAGAATATAACTAAATAATAAAATGTAAGAGGGTGGGGATTGTCGTCTTCTCTTCAAAAAATAGACAAAATAAAAATGTAATGTGGACGAACACTGTGCGTCCCTGTGGCAGAACCACTTTTCTTTTACCAAAAAACAGACATAACAATATTAGTAAAAAACCTAATAATCTCATTATCATTATACAAATCAATACAAAAATTATGCACAAAAGGAATATGCCATAAAATAACTATAATAAGCAACACAATTAAAATTGAAACAAAAGAACGTACATAATCTTTAAAACTCTTTTTATATTTTATCTTATAACCTCTATTTTTTAAATCTTGAATATAAGCATCATAATACGCTTTATTTATAGTATTCTCCATTTGTTGTCTATAATACTCTTGTTCTTTTTTACGTAGCTCTTCTTGTTTTTGTAACTCCTCTTGAAACTTTTTAAAAGAATCTTCATAAATATTATTAATATTTGCATTTACATTTGTACTAGTATTTTCATTATCAGAATAATTAGAATTCGCCTTATTAGCTTTAGTATTACTAGAAAAATCATCTGATGAATTATTAAAGATGATATCATCATATTCTTTTCTTTTTTGTTCATCAGATAAAATCTCATATGCTTCATTTATTTCTTTCATTTTTTGCTCATATTGGCATTTAATTTCGGGGTCTGACTGTAAATCTGGATGATATTTTTTTACTAAAACCTTATAAACTCTATCTATAATTTCCTGTGATGCATTTTTATTAACCTCTAAAATATCATAATAATTATTTTCCAAGATTCAAACCTCCATTTGTAAATATAAATACAGTATAACACAAAAAATATTATTTGACTATAAAATCTAAAAAAAGTTGCTATCTTAAAAAAAATATGATAAAATTTACAAAACAAAAGAAATATAAGGAGAACTTAGAGAAAATATGAAAAAAATAGCAATAAGCCTAATCAAAAAATACAAAATAACAATAATACTAATGATACTATTCATAAACCTAAATATGTATTTTCTAACATATCCACCAAAAATAATAGGGCAAATAGTAGACTTATTATACAATATAAACGACAATCAACAACAAATAATAAAATCAATAATAAACCTAATTATAATATCAGTAATACTATTAATAGTAAGAATGCCGTGGAGATGGCTTGCAGGATACTTACCAAGAAGTTTTGAAAAAGACACAAAAAATGAACTATTTAATCAATTTATGAAAATGAAAATGACAAACATACAAAACATAAAAAATGGAGAATTAATGTCATACTTCACAAAAGACATTATGGAAATAAGGTCATTTATATATAGAATATTATCTTATGGAACAAGAATAATAGTAATATTCATAAATGCAACTTATGTAATGATGACAGGAGTAGATGTAAAACTAACAATAATAACACTATTACCAATAATAGTAACAATATATATAACAGTAAAAATAAAAAAATACTTAGAAAAAAGTTTTAAAAAATCACAAAAATACTTTACAGAACTTTCAGAATATGTACAAGAAAGCACAGACGCAATAAGAACAACAAAATCATACTCAATCGAAGGACAGCAAGTAAAAGAATTCATAAAGAAAAACAGATTTTTAAGACAAAGCAACAATGCAGTAGATGTATATTCAACCCTATTATCAAGTTGTATAAAAATAGGATTTGGAATATGTTATGGAATAAGCATAATATATGGTTCAAAACTAGTATTAGAAGGAAACATAACAACAGGAGATTTAATCGCATTTAATGGATACATTGGACTATTTTTAGGACCAGTAACCTGGATACCAAGCATAATATCAAGATACAAAAGAGCACAAATCTCATACAATAGGTTAGACAATGTATTTAATTTAGAAAGAGAAAAAATAGATGAAAAAACACTAAAAAACGATTCATTAATATCAGGAGATATAAAAATAAACAATCTAACATTTAATTATCAAGAAAGTATTAATAATATCTTAAAAGACATAAATATAGAAATAAAACAAGGTGAAACATTAGGAATAATAGGAACAATAGGAAGCGGAAAAACAACATTAATGAATTTATTATTAAAACTATACCCTGTACCAAACGGCAAAATAACAATAGGAGGAAAAGACATAAACGACATACCAATTGAAATATTAAGAAAAAGTATATGTTATATAACACAAGATAACTTCCTATTCTCAACAACAATAAAAGAAAATGTAAGATTATTTAAAGAAGAATTTGAAGAAGAAGAAATAAAAGAAAGTGTAAAAAATGCGATGATACACGAGGACATAGAAAAAATGCAAAACGGAATAGATACAATAATAGGAGAAAGAGGAATAGACCTATCAGGAGGGCAAAAACAAAGACTAGTAATATCAAGAGCATTCTTACTAAAAAGTAATATAATAATATATGATGATAGTTTCTCAGCATTAGACAACAAAACAGAAGAAAAAGTATTAAAAAATGTAAAAGAATTAAGCAAAGGAAAAACCTGTATAATAATATCAAACAGAATATCAGACATAAAAGACGCAAATAAAATAATAGTACTAGACGCAGGACAAATAATTGAACAAGGAACACACGAACAATTAATAAATCAAAATGGACTATACAACAAATTCTATATTCAACAATCTTCAAAAGAAGAAATAAACTAAAAAGGAGAAACCAATGAAAAACAAAACTCTTGCAAGAGTACGAGATATGATAAAACAACATAAAAAAACAATAATAATAATTACAATATTATCAATAATAGTAAACTTAGGAGAACTAATAAGACCATATCTAATAAAAATAGTAATAGACGACTATTTACCAAATGGCATATATGAAAAAGGAATAATAACAATTGGAATAATAGGAGTAGCCTATATAGCAATAGTAATATTACAAAACATAATAAACTTTATAGCAACAACTGCAACAAATATGATGGGAGAAGAAATAATATATACAACAAGAAATAAACTATATAAATATACTCAAAAAGCAAGTATACCATTTCACGATAAAACACCG
>CANOPV010000040.1 GCA_947568605.1 uncultured Clostridium sp. | reverse complement strand
TAATATTTTCCTTAACAACATCAGGATTTTCTCTTAAAAATTTAATATCTATCATAAAAATCATACCTCTTTTATCTAAAATATAATCTAATTACAAATTTTATCACGAAATAGGTAAATTTACAAGCACTAAAAAACAATTATATCCATTTCAGATGTCAAATTTGAATTTCCATAAGGATAAAGCACATATAAAACACCATTTTCACCTATAAAAAATGTTGAAGTATTTTCAATATTATATATATTACTATTCAAATCTCTAATAAAAACAGAATATCCCAAATCTTTTAAAGATTGAGAAGAAACATTAGCCTTTGTAATAGTCTCATTAATTTTCTTTTTAGCGAAAGTTTTAGAAACACCTTTTAAAGCCAAAACCTGTTCTAATTTTAATTCCTCATTTGAAGTCAAATTATAATTATATGTTTTGACCATAACCCTTTGAGCGTTATTTCCACTTTTTAAAGTAGCCTTAATAACTAATGATAAAATATTAGAATTAACATATCCCATATATTCAACATCATATAACTGATTTTCAGAATTTTTAGAACCAGCAATAATATCACTTATCTTATTTTTAAAAGTAGAATCAATATCATTATTAATTGAAGTAATATTACTATAATTAAGATTAATTGCAGGAATTTTAGCATTTATTGAATATTTATTAGGTACTTGTTCAGTAATTTCATAAGAAGTATAAATTAAATCTTTATTATAATCTTTTTTGTTATTATTAGAAATATTATTATTTTGATAATTAATCTTATTCAAAAATATATTTTCGAAATTATTAATTAAATCATTATCATTAATTTTGCCAGTTTCCTTTATTTTTTGAACATTGTTATTATTAGGTTTAGAATAATAAAATTGCGAATACAATGCAAAAATAATTGAAATAACACAAATAATTCCAATTAAAATAAATACTAATTTGCGTGGTTCCATTAAATTCCCTCCGATTTTTATAATCATTATAATAATTAAATGTAGGGGCGTAATCGGTAAGGAATACCCGTGAAATTTTCTGAATTACGCCCATTTGTATAATTTTAAATTTGTATGATTATTTAAGAATATTTTAATAGGGCGTAATTAGGTATTCCCAAGAAGCATTTCTTACCGATTACGCCCCTACTGAATTATAACAATTATAACATTAAAAACAAGTTTTTTCAACTATTTTTCTTGACTATTAAAGTAATTTGATGTATCATATATATATTATTTTAAGTTAGGAGAAAGAAACTTTATGTTATGTTCAGTTTGTAAAAAAAATACTGCAATAATATTTACAAATAAAATATCTGATGACAAACCAAATGAATTAATAGGATACTGTTATAATTGTGCCAAGGAGAAAGGAATAAACCCATTAGATGTAATAGCAAAACAAGCAACTGTATTAGAGGGAGAAAATATAAATTTAGAAGATATGACAAGCCAATTTGAAACAATGTTTAACGACATAAGTGAAAATCTAAAAAATCAAGACATAGAAATAGAAAACATAGAAAACGAAAACGGTGGTATGACATTAGGAACATTAATTGGAAATATGTTTGCAGGAAATGGAAATAAAAATGAAATAAACGGAGAAGAAATAAATTCAGGAAGCACTAAAAAAGTTAGAGTAGAAAAAAAGCCAAAAGAAAAGAAAAAAAGAGTATTAGACATATATGGAACAAATCTAACCAATAAAGCCAAAAACAATGAATTAGATGCAGTTATAGGAAGAGACAAGGAACTACAAAGAATTGTACAAATACTAAATAGACGTTCAAAAAACAATCCTTGTTTAATAGGAGAGCCAGGAGTAGGAAAAACCGCAATAGCACAAGCACTAGCAATAAAAATATCAGAAAAAAAAGTTCCAGCAAAACTATTAAACAAAGAAGTATACTTGTTAGATATGACAGCAATAGTAGCAGGTACACAATTTAGAGGACAATTTGAATCAAGAATGAAATCAATTATAGATGAATGTAAATCACTTGGAAATATAATATTAGTTATAGATGAAATTCATAATATAATAGGAGCAGGAGATAGTGAAAACTCTATGAATGCAGCAAATATATTAAAGCCATCACTTGCAAATGGAGAAATACAATTAATAGGTACAACAACATTAAGAGAATATAGAAAATATATAGAAAAAGACTCAGCACTTGAAAGAAGATTTCAAAGTGTTATTGTTGAAGAGCCATCTATTACAGACTCCATTGGAATACTAGAAGGTATAAAAAAATATTACGAAGATTTCCACAAAGTAAAAATTTCAAATGATGTTATAAAACAAACAGTAATAATGTCAGAAAAATACATTCACGATAGATTTTTACCAGATAAAGCAATAGACATTTTAGATGAAGCGTGTTCAAGAATTAATTTAGATAACAAAGCATTATATAAATTAGAAATATTAAAAAACGAATTAAAAAATGTACAAGAACAAAAAGAAGAAGCAGCACAAGCAGATTCGACAGAAGATTATCAAAAAGCAGCAGACTTAAAAACACGAGAATGTCAATTATTAGAAGATATAAATAAACTAAATTCTACTTTAAAATTAAAACAATTAACAGTCCAAGATATAGCAATAGTAATAGAAAATTGGACTAAAATACCAGTTAAAAAAATTACAGAAGAAGAAACAGTAAAACTACTAAATCTTGAAGAAAACCTTCATAAAAAAATAATAGGGCAAAATGAAGCAGTAGAAGCAGTTTCAAGAGCAATTAGAAGAAATAGAGCAGGACTAAAAACAACAAAAAGACCACCATCATTTATATTTGTAGGACCAACAGGAGTCGGAAAAACACAACTTGCAAAAACATTAGCATTCGAAATGTTTGGTTCAGAAGACGCAATAATAAGAGTAGATATGTCAGAATATATGGAAAGCCATTCAACATCAAAATTAATAGGCTCACCTCCGGGGTATGTTGGATATGATGACGCAGGTCAACTTACAGAAAAAGTAAAAAGAAAGCCATATTCAATAGTATTATTAGACGAAATAGAAAAAGCACATCCAGACGTATTTAACATATTATTACAAGTATTAGATGATGGAAAACTTACAGATTCACAAGGAAATACAGTAAGTTTTGAAAACACAATAATAATAATGACATCAAATGCAGGTTCAAATACAAACACAAACTCAATAGGTTTTGGAAAACAAACAGTAGACAAAAATAAAATTCAAAATTCTTTAAAAGAAACATTTAGACCAGAATTCTTAAATAGAGTAGATGAAATAGTAGTATTTGAAAGTCTAAATAATGAGCAATTAATGCAAATAGTAGATTTAATGTTAGAAGACACAAAAAAGGCATTAAGCGAGAAAAATATAACATTAAATATAGAACAAGATGCAAAACAAATTATATTATCAAAAGGAACAGATTTAAAATATGGGGCACGACCATTAAGAAGAGCAATACAAAGATATGTAGAAGATGAAATATCTGAAAAGATATTAAGAGGAGAAATCTTAAACGGTCAAAATATACTTATAAAAGTAGAAAATGATGAACTAAAATTTGAAACAAAAAATGTATAAATAATACAGCCGTTTTTAATGTTTTTCTAAAAAATAAAAAGTCGACAGCCCTTAGAACGTGGGGGTTATGACCCGAAAAAGCCGTGTAGACTTTCATTTTTTAGAAAAATCATTAAAAAGGTAGGTTGTAAAGAGTAGTTAAGGGAGGAGCAAATGAAAAAGTATATTCCAAATATCCTAACAATATCTAGATTTGTTTTAATACCATTTATAGTAATGGCATTACTATCAGAAAATTATATATTAGCAATAATATTACTTAGTGTATCAGGATTAACAGATATATTAGATGGAGTCATTGCAAGAAAGTTTAATTACATTTCAAACTTTGGAAAACTTATAGACCCATTGGCAGATAAAGCAACACAAGTTTCAATACTAATATCATTAGTATTTCAAGATATAATACCATTATGGATATTAGTAGTAATATTTATAAAAGAAATACTAATGATAGCAGGAGCGTCATTCTTATATGGAAAAGATTTAGTAGTTTCAAGTAGATGGTATGGAAAACTATCAACAATAATGATATATTTAGCAATGGTAAGTTCATTTGCAATAAATTGGTGGAATAAACCATTAATAGAACATCCAGAATATAGTTTAAAAATGTTACCAAACCTTGACATTTATTTATATATAATAGCAATAGCAGTAACAATCTTTTCATTAGTAATGTATTGGAGAGACGATTTTATAAAAAAACATAAAATTACAAGTTAAATTAAATATATTCTAATGTAAAAAGGCACGAGCATTGAAGTGAACCCAAATTGTTAGACAAAATTTGTTTAATAAGGAGGGTTCATTTTTATGAGCAAATATTCAACAGAATAAAAATTAGAGATTTAAAAATATATTTAATAATTCAGATCTTAACAATAATTTCTACAAAATTCCCCAAAAATCTTGAAAAAAACTCCAAAATATATTAAAATAATAAACATAAAATAAGAAAAATGATATAAGAAAAGAAAATGTATCACAAAATGTAAAAAACTTTTTTAAATTTACTTAGTAAAATCGACAAAAAAATCAAGGACAAGCAATTATAATAAACAAGTAAAATAAAAAGTTATGAGGGTGGTAGAGGATGTTTCAAAATATAGTAAACGAAATAGAAGAAGAAAATACACGAGAAATAAATAATAAAGGTTCAAGAAAGAATAATAAAATAAAAACAATTATAAAAAACGCATTAACAAAACAAAATATATTAATGTATATAATATCATTTATGTTATCAATGGTAAGTTGTGGAAACAAAAATCTTGCACCATTTGGACTTGCAATGTTTGCAGCAATATGTAGTAATGGAATACCAATGGGAATAATATATCTATTAATGATAATAGGAACATTTGTAGGTTTTGGAGCACAAACAACATTAGCATTCATATTAACAACACTAGCATTTGTTACAATGATAATAATATTTAAACCAGAATATCAAGAACAAAATGTAAACGAAAAAAGAAAACTAGGAAAATACATATTTATATCAACACTAGTAGTACAATTAATAAAAATGCTATTTAGTGGATTTTTAGTATACGATTTAATAGCAAGTATACTAATGTCTGTAACAGTATATATATTCTATAAAATATTTACAAACTCACTAATATTAATAAACGAATTAGACATAAAAACCGCTTTTTCAATCGAAGAAGTAATAGGTGCAAGCCTAATGCTATCAATAGCAATATCAGCATTTGGAGATTTTAGTATTTTCGGATTACAAATAAAAAACATATTAAATATTCTAATAGTATTAATATTAGGTTGGAAAAATGGAATGTTAATAGGAGCAACCAGTGGAGTTACAATAGGAGCAGTATTAGGAATAATAGGTACAGGTTCCCCTGAAATGATAGCAACATATTCACTATCAGGCTTAATTGCAGGAATTTTCTCAAAATTAGGAAAATTAGGAGTAATAGTAGGTTTTATAATAGGAAATACACTATTAGCCTACACAACAAATGGAAACACAGCACCAATAATATATCTTAAAGAAATACTAGTCGCATCATTAGGTTTATTGCTAGTGCCTAAAAATATAGAAATAAACATAGAAGAATTTTTTGTAAAAGACAAATTCTTACCTGTAACAGGAGATTATAGATTAGAAGAAAACAAAGACACAGTAGAAAAATTAAATACCGTATCTGAAACAATTCAAGAAATATCTACTGTATACACAAAAGAAGATAAGAAAAATAAAGAAATATTTATAGAAGAATTAAATAAAAATCTTATAGGAATGGAAGAAAATATACTTTTTGAAGACATACAAAATCCAAATGAAGAAATAATTGATGATATTTTTAATGAATTAAATCAAAATGAAAGAATAGAAAGTGAAAAATTAATAGATATATTTGAAAAACACAATAATTACATAGTAGGTTTTGAAGATGAAGAAACAAATAACAAAATAGAAAAAGATATAAAAGACATAGTTAGAACAATCAATAATTCATACAAAACAAGTAAGATAAACTTTATATGTACACAAAAAATTAATGAAAATAAAAAAACACTATCACATCAGCTATCAGGAGTATCAAAAGTTATAGACTCACTTGCACAAGATATAGATAAAACATCACAAGAAGAATTTAAAGAACAAAAAGAAAAAATAAAAGTAATGTTAAAACAAAAGGGAATAGAACTTGTAGATTTAACTATCAAGCAAGAACAAAACAAAAGATATATAATAAATTTATATACAGAAGCCTGTAAAAAAGAAAATAAAAAACAATGTCCAATAAAAACAATTGAAAAAGCACTCTCAAAAATATTAGAAGAAGAAATAGTAATACAAAAAGAAAAATGTGCAATGAAATTAGAGCAAAATATATGTAAACAAATATATGTATCAAAAGATAAATACTCATTACAAATAGGAATAGCAAAAGCAAAAAAAGAAAACTCATCAGTATCAGGAGATACAAGTATACAAACAAAATTAGATGATGGAAAATATCTAGTAGCAATAAGTGATGGAATGGGTTCAGGTCCAGAAGCAAGAAAAAGCAGTAAAATAGCAATAAAAATGCTAGAAAGGCTATTAACAAATGGATTTGATAAAGACTCATCACTAGAATTAATAAACTCTACAATAGCCTTAAACACAGAAGAAGATATGTACTCTACATTAGATGTTGCAATATTTGATTTATACTTAGGAAATGTAGAATTTATAAAAAATGGAGCCTGCCCAACATATATAAAAAACGGAAAAGAAGTACAATTAATGAAATCAATTTCATTACCAGCAGGAATATTAGAAAATATAGACTTAGTAGTACACGATAAAGACTTAGAAGAAAACGACATATTTGTAATGTGCTCAGATGGAATAATAGAATCAAACACAGAATACCAAAACAAAGAATTATGGGTAAAAAATATACTAGAAGACTTAATAACAGACAATGTACAAAAAATAGCAGATATAATATTACAAGAATCAATAGACAACGGCTATGGAGTAGCAAAAGACGATATGACCATAATCGTAATAAAAATAAAAAAAATATAGAAAATTAATTTTTAAATAAAATTAAATATTCAATTCTTCGTTAAAATTATTTTTTTAATTAAATTAAACATTCAATTCTTCGCTAAAATATTTAAAAATGTGCTTTTGGCTCCAATCGCTACGCTTTGCTCCGCGAAGTTGTCGCCCGCAAAAGC
>CANOPV010000039.1 GCA_947568605.1 uncultured Clostridium sp. | reverse complement strand
TTCTCATTTTTTATTTTTCAATTTACTGTGACATATCTATTGTAAACCTATAAAAATAAAAATATTTATAATATTGCACTAGATATTGGTACAAATTCAGTAGGATGGGCGGTAACAGACGAAAACAACAATTTACTAAAATATAATGGAAAGAACATGTGGGGGTCAAGAATATTTGATACAGCAGAAACAGCAATGCAAAGAAGACTATATAGAGGTGGCAGAAGAAGACTAGATAGAAGAAAAGAAAGAATAAATATGTTACAAAGTTTATTACAAGAAGATATAGAAAAAGACTATCCAAACTTTTTCAAAATTTTAAAAGAAACAGACCTAAAATTTGAAGACAAAATATTATCTGAAAAGATATTAGGAAAAAAATATAATATATTTTCAGAAGAAAAAATAACAGATAAAACATATTTTAATAAATATCCTACAATATATCATCTAAGAAATGAACTAATAAAAAATGAAGAACAAAAAGATATAAGATTAGTATATTTGGCAATACATCACATAATAAAATATAGAGGAAACTTTTTATATGAAGGTGAGTTTTCAGATAATACAACACAAATTAAAGAAAACTTATCAAAAATATTAGAATATATAAATGAAAAATATTTAATTGGAGCAAAATGCACAATAGAAGAATTAATAAACATTATAAATGAAAAAACAATAACAAAATCAGAAAAAAAAGAAAAGTTAATAAACAATTTTAATTATTCAAAACAAGAAAAAACAATAATAACTAATGTAATTAGTGCAATAATAGGAAATTCATTTGATATAAATAAAATATTTGAAACACAAATAGAGAAAGAATCAATATCCTTTTCAAAAGATATAGATAATGAAGAAGAAGTTATAGAAGCATTAGGCGAAAATATAAAAATATATGAAGCATTAAAAAGTACATATAGTTATTACACATTACAAGACATACTAAAAGGAAAAGAGTACATATCAGAAGCATTCATTGAAAAATACGAACAATACAAAGAAGATTTAAAATTATTAAAAAATATATATAAAAAATATTTTAAAGATGAATACAATAAAATGTTTAAACGAGAAGATAAAAAAGATAAAGTAAATTATGTTGCATACAATGGAAAAAGTCAAGGAAAAGCATATAAAAAATGTAGTGAAGAAGAATTTTTTAAAAATCTGAAAAAGCAAATAGAAAAATTACCAGAAGAATGCAAAGAAAAAGAAGAAGTTTTAAAAAAGATAGAAGACAATAATTTTTTAAGAAAATTAAATATAACAGAAAATGGAGAAATTCCAAATCAAATACATAAAAAAGAATTAGAAAAAATACTAGACAATCAATCAAAATATTATAAAACATTAAAAGAAAATAGAGAAAAAATAATAAGTCTATTAACATATAGAATTCCTTACTATGTAGGACCATTATCAAAAGAAAAGGGAAAATGGTCTTGGATTATTAGGAAAACAAATGAAAAAATAAGACCTTGGAGAAATATAGAAGATATAATAGATGAAGATGAAACAGCAGAAGCATTTATTAGAAGAATGACAAATAAATGCACATATTTAATAAATGAAGATGTTATGCCAAAACAATCTTTATTATATTCAGAATTTTGTGTATTAAACGAATTAAATAATATAAAAATAAATAATAAACACATATCAAAAGATTTAAAAGAAAAAATAATAGCACAATTATTTAAAGAAAAGAAAACAGTAACATCAAAAATGTTAGAAAATTTCTATAAAAAAGAAATGGGAAAAACAGAAATAAAAATAGATGGATTATCAGATAAATCACAATTCAATTCAAATATGGTAGCCTATATAGATTTAAAAAGTATATTTAACAAAATAGACGAAACAAATTATGAAATGTGTGAAAAATTGATATATTGGGTTACAATATTTGAAGACAAAAAAATATTAAAGAAAAAAATAAGAAAAGAATATCCTGGAATAACAGAAAAACAAATTCAGCAAATTAGTAAATTAAAATATAGTGGTTGGTCAAGAATTTCAAAAGAATTATTAATATCAATAAAAGCAAATGATGGTGAAAACATAATGGATAAATTAAACAATACAAAGATGAACTTTATGCAAATTATAAATAAAGAAGAATTTGGAATAAACAAAAAAATAGAAGCATTATTACCAAAACTAGAAGAAAAAATAAAGTATAAAAATATAGAAGAAATACCTACATCACCTTCAAATAAAAGAGGAATATGGCAAACAATGTGTGTTGTTAAAGAAATCAAAAAGATAATGAAAAATGAACCATCAAATATGTATATAGAATTTGCAAGAAATGAAGAAGAAAAAGACAATATGAAATATAATAGATTAAAATCATTACTAAAAAAATATCAAGACATAGAAAAACAGATTAACCATTTAAAAAATTATGATGTAAATGTATATAAAGAATTAAAAAAGAAACAAAATGAAAGAACATTAACAGAAAAAATGTATTTATATTATTTACAAAATGGAAAATGTTTATATTCAGGAGAAAAATTAGAATTAGATAATTTAAACTTATATGAAGTAGATCATATAATACCGAGAACCTATATAAAAGATGATAGTATAGACAATAAAGCATTAGTAATAAGAAAAGAAAATCAAAGAAAAAGAGATAATTTATTACTATCAGAAGAAGTAATAAGTAAACAACAGCAATGGTGGGAAAGCCTATATAAAAGCAATTTAATAACTCCTAAAAAATACTTTAATTTAACTAGAAGAAAAATGTTTGAAACAGATGATGAAATTAATAAATTTATAAATAGGCAATTAGTAGAAACACGCCAAATAACAAAATATGTAACAAATTTACTATTAGCAGAATGCAAAAATGCAGAAATATTTTCAATAAGGTCAAATCTAACACACGAATTTAGAGAAAGATACAATATATATAAAAATAGAAATGTAAACAATTATCATCACGCACACGATGCGTATATATTAAGTATAATAGGAAATTCCATAAAAGATAGTAGATATAAAGACCAATATAAATATGATGACTATGTCAAAAAATATATAAAAGAAAAAATAGAAAAAAACAAAAAAGAAAAAGATAAATTAAATATAATAATGAGTATAATATCAAAAAATATTGAAATTAGTGAAATAAAAAAGGTATTTCAATATAAAGATTGTTACATAAGTAGAAAATTAGAAAAAGGAACAAATGAATTCTATAATCAAACAATATATAGTCCAAAAAAGAATCCTGTTATACCACTAAAAAATAATAGGGACCCAAAAAAATATGGTGGATATAAAGGAGAACAAATAGCATATTCTACAATATTTTCTTTCAAAAATAAAAAAAGAAAAACAGAATATAGACTAATTGGAATACCAATACAAATCGAATCAGATATAAAAAATAAAAGAGAAAATCTTGAAAACTATATTAAAAATAATATATTAAAAAATGTAGAATTTACAGAATTAAAAATATTGAAAAATAAGATACTAAAAAATCAAGAGTATTTAGATAAGAACAAAGAACCAATGAGATTATGCAGTGATACTGAATATAGAGCAAATAAAGAATTAATTATAAATGACAAAATGCAAGAATTAATATATTTAATGAATAAAGATAATAAAGATTTGAAAGATGAAGAAAAGGAAGAAGTAATATTAAACTTTAGATATATGTATGAATATTTATTAGAAAAACTAGAAAAGGAATATAAAGTATTTAATACCATTTTAGAAAAATTAAAAAATAAAGAAGAAACATTTATAGAATTAGATTATGAGAATAAAAAAGCAACAATTAATGGATTAATAAACTTAATGGAAACAGGACAAGGAAACTTAAAAGCAATAGGGTTGGGCGAAAGAGAAGGTAGAAAAAGTGGAAAAACATTTAAAAATGAAGAAATATTAGAAATGACATTTATAGATAAATCAGTAACAGGAATGTACGAAAGAAGGAGTAAAATAAATGGGGTGGAGAACAGTTGTAGTTAATAAAAATTGCAAATTAAGTTACAAAAATAATTATTTAATAATTAGAAGTGAAGAATTAAAAATGATACATTTATCAGAAATAAATATGATAATAATTGAAAATGGAATGGTATCAATAACATCTTATTTAATAAATGAATTAGTAAATAACAAAATAAAATTAATAATATGTGATGAAAAGCATAATCCTTCTTGTGAAACAATGGCATATTATGGAAGTTATAATACAAGTAAAAAAATATTAAATCAAACTAAATGGAAAGAAAAAATAAAAGATGAAGTATGGATGAAATTAATAAAATATAAAATTCACAACCAAGCAATGTTATTGAAAAAACTAGATATAGATGGTTTTAATAAATTATTAGAATATGAAAATCAGGTTGAATTAGGAGATAAAACCAATAGAGAAGGACACGCAGCAAAGGTATATTTTAACTTATTATATGGAAATGATTTTAAAAGAGGCACAGATGATAATACAAATATATCATTAGATTATGGATATTCAATATTATTATCAATATTTAATAAAGAAATAGTAAGTAAAGGTTATATAACACAATTAGGAATAAATCATAAAAGTGAATTTAATCAATTTAACCTCTCTTGTGATTTAATGGAAATATTCAGACCATTAATCGATGAAATAGTCTATAATAATAGAGAATTTGTTTTTGATAAAGAATATAAATATAAATTAATAAATGTATGTAATAGAATTATAGAAATAGATGGAAAACAGCAATACTTGGCAAATGCAATACCAATATTTATAAACAAAGTATTTGACTATTTAGAAGAAAATTATGAGAATACAAAAATAATTAATTATGAGTTTTAGATATATGAGAATATTAGTATTTTTTGATTTGCCAACAAACACAGTAAAGGAAAGAAAAACGTATACAAAATTCAGAAAATTTTTAATCAATGAAGGTTTTATAATGATGCAAGAATCAGTATATGTAAAACTTGCATTGAATAATTCAATAACAAATTCAGAAAAAGAAAAGATAATAAAAAATAAACCAGAAAAAGGAATAGTACAAATATTGATTATTACAGAAAAACAATTTAATGGAATGGAATACATAACAGGAGAAAAGAAAACAGATATATTAGATGATACAGAGAGGTTAATGATTTTATGAAAATAAGAATAATTGGATTTGAAAAAGACATAGAATTTGAACAAAATAAGATAAATATATTAAAGATAGAAAATTCTAATTTATTTTGTAATATAATAGAAAATATAAATAATAATATAAATGGAATTGAAAATAATGAAATAATGTTATTAGATGAAAGTGAAGAAATAATAAAAATGGCAAATAAGATATATATTTTATTTGATATATTTAATATAGAATACAATTCTAAAAAAATATTAAATAAAATATATGATCAAATATCAGAAAAAATGAAATTAAATCAAGACTATGAATTAGAAACATTATCAATGAAAATTAGAAAATATTTAACAACCGAAATAAATGAAATGCCATTTGAATTTATTATGAAAAGTGAATTAGAAATAGAAGATATATTAAAATTATTCAATCTAAAAATTGATGAAACTTGTTATACTACCTTATTAGAAAGATTAGAATTTTTAATAAATATAATATCAACATTAAACATAGCAGAAATATTAATAATACCCAACATAAGATTATACTTAAATGAAAAGGAAATTATTGAATTATATAAATATTCAATGTATAATAATGTAAAATTACTCATAATAGAAAGAAATTTAATAAAAACAAAGTTAAGTTATGAGAAAATATATTATATTGATAATGAATTTGATGAAAATATAGAATAAATAAAAAGTAAAATAGCATAAACGAAGTCATTAACCGAAAGACTAAAACAAAATTTGAAGTTTTAGAATTATGTTATTTTAGATTAATAGAAAAGAGAGCAAAATGAAATGCACCCCAATTAGTATACCATAATAAGAAAGAGTTATGGTATACTAATTGGAGTGCACTTCAAAATGCCCTCTTCAAAATTTTTCTTATTTATTAAAATCTACTTTTACATTATTTCTAGCCTCAGCAGAATCTACATTAAATAGAGGTTCAGCCGTAAAATTAAACATAGAAGCTACGACATTATCAGGAAAAACAGAAATCTTAGTATTATACATAGTAACAGTATCATTATAAAACTGTCTAGCAAAAGAAATCTTATTTTCAGTTTCATTTAAAGTCGCCTGTAAACCTAAGAAATTCTGATTAGCCTTTAAATCAGGATAATTCTCAGAAACAGCCATAATAGTTTTCAAAGCACCTTCTAACTCATTATCTAAACTAGCCTTCTCATCTATATTTTTAGCATTAGCCCAAGAAGAACGAAGAGAAGTAACCTTTTCTAAAACATCAGACTCGTGAGACATATACCCCTTAACACATTCAACCAAATTAGGAATTAAATCAAACCTTCTTTGTAATTGAACATCAATCTGACTCCAAGCATTCTTAACCTTTTGTTTTGCTTTAACTAACCCATTATAAACAGAAATTACAAATAAAGCAATAACAATAACAATAGCCAAAATAATAAAAAATATTGTCATAAAAAACTTCCTTTCTTAATGCACAAATAGAATTCAAAAACAAATTAACAAATATAAAAATTAATTACATCTCAAACTATTTGTACTAAAATAAACTAAATAAATAATAACACAATTTATAAAAAAACACAATAGCAAAATTATCTTCCGCCCATTCCGGCCGCCACCACCACCGAAACCTCCTCCTCCGGAGAAACCTCCACCAGAGCCACTGCCAGAAGAATAATTAATAGACGAATAAGTACTAGAAATAGAATTATTAATACTATGAATAAAACTATTTGAAAAATTACCGTAACTCATCCAATATAAATAAGAATAACCATTAGAAATCATATAATCACTATCAGCAAATTGAGGATACACAACCTTCAATTGTTTTAAAACTTTATCACTAATACCAAAAGCAGTAGCATAAACCAAAAACTTCTCCCATAAAACCAGTTCAGGAACCTCTTTTTCTTCCATCATAGAAAAATCTTGCATATAATTTTTAAGACCAATCCATTGCTCTTTTTCATCTACACCTTTTTGAGTTAAAGTATTATATCTGTTAGACAATTTGAAAGCATATATTGCACACATAATTGAAGGCACAATATTTGCAATCATACAAAAAATACTAAAAATAAAAAGAAAAACAAAACCAACACCAGATGCAAAAAAATGATTATGTTTTGAAATTAAACTTTTGCTATATTTTCCTTTACTTTCTAAAACATCAATAGCATAATTATCAATTTTATTATAAATCTTCATAAAACTATCAGAATGTTTTTTACAATACTCTTCAAATTCCTTAACAGTAAAAGTA
>CANOPV010000038.1 GCA_947568605.1 uncultured Clostridium sp. | reverse complement strand
TAAAATTTTATACTGTGGGAAAAATTATTTGAAATAATATAAAATTAATTTTTAACTACATAAAGCAGGTTAGATTAGTTTCAAATTAATTTAGCCTGCTTTAATATATAGTTTTATTCCTTTTAAATAAAACCCCATTAAAATAGATTTTAGAATTTTTATCAAATATTTAATTATAGTTATTTATAATATAAACACTTTTTATAATTTTTGTAAATGAAAATAGCACTTTTCCACCATAGTGGATAAAAAACATAGTATGTTATATAAAAAATAGAACATACTAAAAAAGGTGAAAATCAATGAAAGTAGTGTTATTATTAAAAGAAATTCGAAAAGAAAAAGGTTATAGTTTAGAAAAGTTGTCAAAAATGACGGGAATTTCGAGTTCACATTTGAATTATATAGAAAACAATGAAAAAGAGCCATCTTTGTCGATGACTGTAAGAATTGCACGTGCATTAAAAATAAAAATAGATAAATTGTATAAAGTAATACCATAGAACATATTTGTTATATTTTTAAATTTTGTAAATGAAAATGGCATTTTCATAAAATTTCCACCATAGTGGATACTATACATTATATTTATTTAAACAGTTTCGAAACAATAAAATAAAAAGGAGAAATAAATATGATGAAAGATGAAGTATTAAATGAAATAATGGATACAAAAAAATTTATAAAAGAAAGAATAAATAAAAATAAAAATTTATTTTCGATTGAAGAGTTGAATTTTTTAAATAATAATGCTATACTTATTGAAAAAATATATTTTTTAGGAGTTATAGATAGTAATATAGATAGAAATTAATTTCTATCTATATCTATACTAAATACAATTATATTATGAGGGAATATATTTGTATGAGGTTCATCTCCACCATTATTTTATTATGAAAACTACTTTAATTTGTTTGTACATTTGTAATAAATACAATATTATAGTTAGAAAAGAAAAATAAAAATTAAAGGAGATAAATATATGGCAAGTAGTATAGAAGAACAAGTTGAAGACATAGGAAAAAAATGGCTTAATGAAGCAAAAGTTAAATATTATTCTAAAACTGATTTTATAAATAAAGAAATAGAAAAAGCACTAAAAAAAGCACCATCAAAAAATGGTGGAAATGGTAAGAATTATCCAGATATAAAAGTTCTTATTCAAACAAAAAATATGAGACAAATTCCTGTTATAATAGAAGTAAAAGGCAAAAAAGGTGATTTAATAAAGACAAATACAAATAATGAAATTGATAATAAAACAAAAGATGGAAATGCAAATTACACTAATATTAGTAAATTTGCTGTTAATGGTGCTATTCATTATGCAAATGCAATTATAGAATATACTAAAAGTTATAAAGAGGTAATTGCAATTGGACTAAATGGATATAAAGAAGCAAATGAAATAAAAACTGAAATGGCTGTATATTATGTTTCTGATAATAATTTTTTAATTCCAAAAAATATTGAAAATTATACTGATTTATCTTTTTTAACAGATAGTAATATTGATAATTTAATTGAGAAAATTGATAATTTAAACCTTACCGATGAAGATATTGAAGAAAAAGCAAAAGAATATGAAAATGATATAGAAATTAAATTAAAAAGTTTAAATCAAAAAATGCAAGATGATTTAAAAATTTCGGTAGGGTCTAGAGTTGAACTTATAACTGGTATGATAATGGCAGGACTGGGGGTTGAAAATATAATAGCACCATTAGAGATTTCAGATTTAAAAGGAGAAATGGGAGAAAAATCAAATGATGGTTATGTTGTTATCAATAAAATTGAATCTTTTTTAAGTGAAAGAAATTTACCAAATGAAAAAAAGAAAATGATAGTGAATGATTTATCAAGAGTATTTATTTATTCTGATTTGTGGAAAACTATTAATGGCGAAAGTAAATTAAAAAGTGTGTATACTATTGTAAAAAATGATATTATGCCAATATTTACTTCCGCAAAACATTTAGATTTTACAGGAAAATTATTTAATATTTTAAATGCTTGGGTTGATATTCCTGATAGTGATAAAAATGATGTTGTTTTAACTCCTAGATATGTTACAGAACTAATGGCGAAATTAGCAGAAGTAAATAAAGATAGTTATGTTTGGGACTATGCAACAGGTTCAGCAGGTTTCTTAATTTCTTCAATGAAATTAATGGTAAAAGATGCTGAGGAAAAAATAAAAAGTCAAAAAGAATTAAATGAGAAAATAAACAAAATAAAATATCAACAATTATTAGGTATAGAAAAACGTTCAGATATATATTTATTAGCAGTATTAAATATGATTTTAATGGGAGATGGATCTTCAAATATCATACATAAGGATAGTTTAAGAGAATACGAGGGTAAATATGAACAAGGCTCTTTAAACGGAACAGATTTCCCAGCCAATGTATTTTTATTAAATCCACCATATTCGGCAGAAGGAAAAGGGTTTATATTTGTAGAAAAAGCACTTTCAATGATGAAAAATGGAAAAGCCGTTATACTTATACAAGAAAATGCAGGAAGTGGAAATGGACTTCCTTATACTAAAAATTTATTAAAGAATAACACACTACTTGCAAGTATTCATATGTCAGATATTTTTAAGGGTAAGGCAGGGGTTCAAACAGCAATATATGTATTTGAAATTGGTAAATCACATAATGAAAAGCAAATTGTAAAATTTATAGATTTTTCAAATGACGGTTATACAAGACAAAATAGGAAAAAATCGGGACAAGATGTGAATTTAAGAAATACAGATAATGCAATTGAAAGATACAATGAAATTGTAAATTTAGTTTTATATGGAAAACAATATTTGCATTATTTCAGTGGAGAAGAGTACATAGAAGATACAATTACATTAAATGGGGATGATTGGACTTATGCTCAACATAAAAAGATAAATACAATTCCAACAGAAGAAGATTTTAAAAATACTGTTAAAACTTTTTTGGACTGGAAGGTATCAGAAGTTTTAAAAGAGGAGAATAATTGCTTGGGAAAAAATTAACCCCAGATTTAATAAAATTACAAGATAATTTCATTAAATCTGGGGGAAAATTTAAAGACATAAGAATAGGAGAATTATTTGATATACATCCTACAAAATCTTATGGATTGACGAATTATAAATTATTTAAAACTAAGGGTAAAACTCCTGTAATAGTCAATTCTAGTTTAAATAACGGTATTGGTGGTTTTGTAGACTTAAAACCAACGGAAAAAGGAAATATGATAACTTATAGTGATACAACAACATCAGATGCAATTTTTTATCAGCCAAATGATTTTATAGGATATTCTCACGTTCAAGGTTTATATCCATATGAGGCACAAAACTGGGACGAAAAAGCATATTTATATTTTTTAGTATTATTCAAAAAATCTGCTCTTGGTAAATTTAATTATGCAAATAAATTTAATAGAAATATTGCAAAAGAGTTAGTTGTTAAACTTCCATTTAATAAAAATAATAAAATAGATTTTGATTTTATGAGAGCTTATATAAGCCAAATTGAAGATGATAGTATAATTGAAATGGAAGATGAGAGTATAAAAGAAATTAAACTTTACCTAAAATCAAGTGGACTAGAAAATTATGAATTATCTAGTAATGAAAAGAAAATGTTTAATAATTTAAGATGTCTAAAAACTGCCAGTTTTAAAATTGGGGATTTGTTTGAAATAAGATCTTCAAAGAAAAAATTTAATGCAAATGCTATTAAATTTGGTGGCAAATTTCCTTATGTTGCTAGAGGAAGTAACAATAATGGTATACGAGGATATATAACGGAAAGCGAACAATTTTTAAATGATTCAAAAACAATTTCTTTTGGTCAAGATACAGCAACAATATTTTATCAGGAAAAGCAATATTTTACAGGAGATAAAATAAAAATATTAACTTACAAATATGGAGAATTAAATCAAGAATTGGCTTGTTACTTAATTAGTTGTATGAAAAAAGAATTTGAAAAATTTTCTTGGGGTCAAAATTCTTTTAATGAGAATATTATAAAAAATATTTTTATAATATTACCTGTAAATTCGAATAATGAAATTGATTTTGAATTTATGGAAAATTATATAAAAGTAATAGAAAAATTAACTATAAAATCTGTTGTTGAATGCAAAAATAAAATAATTAAAACAACAAAAGAAGTTATACATAATTAATCTAATAACGAATATAATATTAATGTCAAATAATTTGACAAGTTAAATATTTTGTGTTACAATATGTTTAACATAAGCAGGGAGCAGAGGGTTCCCCAACAAGATTTGGAACCCCAACATTAAATTGTTATGCTCCTTGCCCATTTTTTTACTTAAAGTATTCTGATGGAAAATATTTTAACAGAAATTCAGTATTTACCATATTTGTTTTAGAAAGTAATTTATTATAAGCATTTATACAGTGATTAGATTTAAAATCACTGTATTTTTTATATTTTTTTATTATATTTAAATATTGGCATACATAAAAAGCATAAATATCAGCAATTTGTATAAAATTTGTATCTTTTGATTTTAGAAATAAAGCCTGTTCTATAATTGAATTGTTATTTATTGATATTTCAGGGTATATTTTATTTAAATATTGTGGAATATTGACTATTTCATCAAGAAAAATTATTCCTTTTTCATTTTTTTCTTGTAATGATTTTGACATAAATTTATATAGCATACAGAAAGAATATATATATGGTTCTATTTTTATAAAATTTCCTACTCTTTGTTGAAGAGCAATCTTGAACATTCTTTTATCTATGGCAATATATTGAAATTGTATATCTAATTCTAATATTAAATCAACTAAACTATTTTTTGCATTTTAATTATATCACAAAATTCTAAAAAGTATATAGTTATTTTAAAATTTATAAATTATTTTATAATGTACATAACTATTGCTAATGTAACCAAAAAAAGAAAAAGGCTTACTACAATTGTAGTTTTAAGCCTTTTTCTTTTTGAGAATTAGATTCCCATAAGCATCATAGCGTTGATATACTCACGTTCTTCGGTTTCTGTCAAATCACCTTTGTAAGAGCATTCACCAACGTGACGGCTTTTTTCGAATTTGAGTACTTTACCAGTACTCAAAATTACTGTGCAACGTCTTAAAAGCCGTGCAAACAGTATTGCCAAAGGGTTTTTGTAAAGTGCGTTCATTGTAAAAGTCATAATGAAATCCTCCTTGTTTTACAAAACAATTTTTTTTCAAAAATGGTTAAAATATAACCTATATATATAATAACATAAAAGTCAAATTTTTAAAAACCAAAAAAACATATGTCAATATACTTGCAATTTAACATAAAACGTGATATACTAAAATAGCAATTTTATTTGCAATATCCTTATTTTTACTACTATGGAGCAAAATTGCTCAAAGGTCAGCATAGTAAAATAATTGTTTTAGAGGAGGAAAAAATTATGTCATATGCTTTTGCAGGGGTTTTAAGATCACAATGGAATGATGAAGTAGTTAAATATTTAGCTTCTAAATTTAATTCCATTAATCCTCGGATTATAGTTCTGTCTGAAACTGTCTTTATTAATGCAACTTTGGCTAAATTTGATAATGTAAGTTTTATTATCAATGCTGCTAATGAATGTCTTGAATTGTCATTCGCAAAAGTTGACACAGATAAGATGGAACCTATAATTCAAGAAATACTAAAGTGGGAGGCTTTTACTAAGCATGCATCCAGGTTTTCTGTAAAAGTTGACAAAGACACTTCACGTTCTATCTTGTTTGATACTGGCTATCGTCAATCTCCGAAAGCCTTTAAGGAATATTTTCGGAATTATGAAACGGAAATAAATCTAATTAAAAACAAATAGTAATCGTGAGATAACAGTCGCTTACTGAGTAGTAGGCGACTGTTATTTATAAGTATAATTATTAATAATATTTTCCATTATATGTTAAAATATTGTGCATCTTAATAAATTAATTTATATTTACATTAATTGTCAAGAGAAAAACAAAAAAACATATACACAATTTAAAATAAATATGATATACTTAATACATTATAACATAGATAAAAGAGAAAGGAATTTAAAAATGGAAAATCGCATATATGAGCCAATGAAAATTGAAAATTTAAAAGATATGTTAAAAAAGTCAGGTGAATTATATGGAGAAAGACCTGCATTCAAATATAAAACAGATAAACCAGGAGAATTTAAAATAATAACACATAAAGAATTCAGAAAAGATATAAATTATTTAGGAACAGCACTTATTAACTTAGGTTTAAGATATAAAAGAATAGCAGTAATATCAGAAAACAGATATGAATGGTGTACAGCATATTTAGCAATTTCTTGTGGAACAGGAATAGTAGTTCCATTAGATAAATCATTACCAGAAAACGAAATAAAAAGTCTAATAGAGCGTTCCAATGTAGAAGCAATATTTTATTCTAAAAAATATGATACAATTATGCAAAAAATAAGAGAAAAACAAATAGGTAAATTAAAATACTTTATCTCAATGGACTTAGAAGAAAAAGAAAATGGCATATATTCGCAAAAAGAATTAATAGAAAAAGGAAAAAGTTTATTAATAAATGGAAATACAAAATTTATAGATGCTGAAATAGACAGCGAAAATATGGGAATGATGTTATTTACATCTGGAACAACAGCAGTATCAAAAGTGGTAGCATTATCACATAAAAATATATGTACAAATATGATGGATATAGCATCTGTTATAAATATTACAGAAAATGACACATTACTTTCATTTTTACCATTGCATCACGCATTTGAATGTACAGTTGGATTTTTACATATAATTTATAAAGGAGCAAGCATTGCTTTTTGTGATGGAATAAGACATATAGCAGATAATATAAGAGAGTACCAAATAACAGCAATGATTTCAGTGCCAATACTTTATGAAAATATGTATAAAAGAGTTATGAGAAGTATAGAGAAAAAAGGAAAACTAAAAACTGTACAAAATGGTATAAAAGCAAGTAATGCATTATTAAAAATACATATTGATGTAAGAAAAAAATTATTTAAAGAAATACACGAAACCCTAGGAGGAAAAGTAAGATTATTTGTAAGTGGAGCAGCAGGCTTAGATCCAGAAGTAGAAAAAGGTTTTAATGAATTAGGTTTTAAAATTGTACAAGGATATGGGTTAACAGAAACATCGCCTGTAATTGCAGCAGGAAATGACTTATATTTTAAAACTGGTTCAGTAGGAAAAGTATTTCCAAGCCTAGAAGTAAAAATAGATAATCCAAATGAAGATGGTATAGGAGAAATTTTAGTAAAAGGACCAAGTGTAATGCTTGAATATTATGGAAGTGAAGAAGCAACAATGGAGAGCCTAAAAAATGGATGGTTCTATACAGGAGATTTAGGATATTTAGATTCAGATAATTATTTATATATTACAGGAAGAAAGAAAAATGTAATTGTATTAAAAAATGGAAAAAATATTTATCCAGAAGAATTAGAAAATCTAATAAATAGAATAGATGGGGTTAAGGAATCTATTGTAT
>CANOPV010000037.1 GCA_947568605.1 uncultured Clostridium sp. | reverse complement strand
CTTCTATTGCATTGTTTCCTAGTTCTTTATATATTCTTTTGGCATTGTTTGCACCTATTCCAAATCTTTCTAAAAATCCTACAATTTGCCATACTTCCCAATTTTCATTAAAACTATTTGATATTTCTATTGCTTTTTTGTCTGTTATTCCTTTTATTTGTGCTAATTTTTTTGGTTCTGTTTTTAATATTGCTATTGTTTCATCTTTGAATGTGTCTACTATTCTTTTTGCGGTGGTTTGTCCTACTCCTTTTATATTTCCATTTGCTAGATATTTTTCTAGTGCGTCTAATGTTTTAGGCATTAATTTTTCAAATGTTTCTACTTTAAATTGTCTACCATATTCTTGATGTGTAACAAATTTTCCCTCTGCTTTTATTGTGTCTCCTGAATTTATAAATGGTAAGTATCCAACTATGGTATGTATTTCGTTTTCACATTCTAGTACTGCTATTGTATAACTATTTATTTCGTTTTGATAAATTATATCTTCTATTTGTCCTTCTAAAATCATTTTTTCTCCTTTTTTTACTAATATATCACATAAATGTAAAAAAGTATAGTAAATAATTTTAATTTTATATTTTTACAATTTTTTTGGTTTAAATAAGATTTCAATTTTTTTAGATTTATTAAACTTTATTTAGATAATTTTGTTTAGAATGAAATATATGTACTATTTGAACTTGCTTAATTTGATTATCAATTCTGTATATAATAATATAATTATTAACCAAAAGTTTTCGAAGATTTGGAATATTATAATGCAATTTAGGGTAACCCTCTGGAAATTGTTCAAGTAATAATACTCTATTAATAATTTTATTATATATTTTTTTTGCAATATTGGGTTCTTTGAGAAAATATAAGATATAAAAAATAAATTTCATCTAATTCTTCATCGAAAGAATCCACTATAATAATTTTATATTTGTTCATTTATGTGATATTTCGCCTCCATTTTTTCCATAAATTTTTCAATTGACATATATCTCCCCTCTTCAATATCTTTTATTCCTCTTTCAATTTTTTCATAAACCTCAGGTGGAAATTCTAAATCTTCTATGTCAATATCATTTTCAATTTTTCTTATTGCATTTTCTATTGTTTTCATAAAGTCCTCCTTTTAATTTTTAGTTATTATATGTAGTTTTTCTTTGATTATATTTTTAAGATAAAAATATATATAGATTTTATTTAGAAAAGTTAGAAAAAAATTGTTATATATAGTTTATACACTATATATAACAATTTGTCAATACTTTTTATTAAAATTTTTATTCCTTAAAAATTGTATTTATACAATTTTTTACTGTTCCTAAATTATATACAAATATTCCATCTAATGTACTATTTACTTTTATATAACTATTACTAAGTACAACATTTTGTATTGTTCCTTGATTATATCCAAATAAACCTTGATTAGAAGAATTTGAATTTATATATATTCCTTCTATTTTATATCCATTTGCATCAAATTTTCCTGTAAATTGTTTTGATGCTGTTCCTATTGGTATCCATTGTTCTGCATCTGAATTAAAATTTATTGTTCCGTCATTTAAAATACTATATTTTCCCTTATTTAATTCTATATTATTTTTTAAAATATAGTTTGAATCTAAATTAAATGTATAATATTTTTTCACTTCTTCTATATATATACTTTCTCCTGAACCTACTTTTTTTAATTGCTCAGCAGTATATATCGGTATATTTTCGTCTGTTCCTATAAAATTATTATATATTTCTTCTACATTATTTATATCTTTTTCATATATTTCTTTTATTCTTGCTGTTATTGCTAATTGTGTTTTTTGTTGGTTTGTGGTTGAAACATATAGTGCTAGTAAAAACATCATAAAAAATAACATTGCAATTGTTACAAATAATGTTAATGAACCTTTTTCACTATTTATATTTTTCATAAATATCTCCTTGTTATAAAATAATTATATATAACTTTATATAAAAATGCAATAGTAGAATTATATTTTTGCATAAATTACTAGTATAATAAGATCTTTTTATTACGAGATACTTATTTTTCTTACTCTTAGTAAGGAAATGACTATTATAGCAATAATTACATTAATTATAATTTTAATAAAATAATATCCAAAGAATATTAACTTCTTTGGATATTATTTTGAGTTTTTGAGTAGCAATGCTTCTCAAAGAAGGTTTGTCAAGTTTTGATTAAATAATCCATACGACTCCAACCACCACTGGCTTTTACACTAATGACTGTTTCATCAAGGAAACATTTATCCATTTTACTTGTTAATTCGCCATACCGATATGCGTATGAAGGAAAATCGAATACATCATTACCTTTAATAATTTCAATAATCCCCCATTCTGTACCTCGTTCTTTAAGAATAGCTTCGATAAATGTTCTTACCGTATAGGATTGGTCAAGAACGACTTCGTAAGGTGCAGTACCATCGCCACCCTCACATCCACATCGATGTAATTTAATCATAAGAGATTACTCCTTTCAAATTTAATTATAATTATTATAACATATTTTACATAAAATTGCAAATTTTTTATGATACTTATCATTTGTTCTAGTTTTTATATTGCTTTATATTCAAGTATAAAATGTAAAGAAATATTTTAGGTTTATATATAAAAAACAACTTACAAACTTTTATATTTCATAATTTGTTTTAATTTGGTGCCAACGACGTAGACATTTACAACTCGCCATTGACTCTCTTGACGATTGATATAAAATTAATCAAGTTAAAAATATATTAGAAAATTATTAAATGAAAGTTAAGTAAATTTTGTTTTATTTAATAATAAATAATAATTCTGAAATACAATAATAATCTTTTCCATCTTTCGCCCAATGAAATTTTATCTTATTTAATTTATTTTTGTCAAAATTATCTAACTTATTATCAATTTGTTTCTTTAATAAATTTACATTTCTTTTTAATTTCCAACTTTCATATATATTTTCTGAATCTACTAACACTAAATAAAATCTGTTTGCTGCATCAAAACGCATTTCTCCTTGATTTTCATATAGCCATATCATTAATTCTTGAGGACTATTTTTATAATATTCTATTACATCTTTTTTCATTTTATTTAAGTCTTTTATAAAGCATTTTGCTTTTTCTTCTATAGACTCTTTTAAGAGATTATTTATACAAATTGTTAAAGCTTTGTCGTTCAAATCATTTGGTATTGTTATATTTAACTCTTTAGCAATATTTTTAGCACAAGTTAATTCACTTTTACTTCCATATTTTTCTTTTAACTGTTTGGCAATGGAATTTTTCATCAATTCATCTGGAAAATATGTAACCTTAAGGTCAAATGGTATTGAATCAATAAAAAAATCTATTTTTTCTACTAACGATACTGTAGGTAATATTTTCTTATTGTTATTAAATATATTCTCTATTAATACTGTTGACCAATGATTATACCACGAATTTAAGGTATATCCATATACACTCTTCTGAATTGTTCCAGAAATGGCATCTTCAATTTCTTCATATTTTAAAATCTTTTTTACATAATTGTTTACAATGTTTTTTTCTAAGTTATTTCCCATTGAACCTCCCCAGTCAAAACTCTGCATTTTATTCAATTCTGCCTCAATATCTTTTATTTGTTCAGAACTTTTTAAAATTGGTTCTGATTTTATAAATTCAATTATCATATCCTCAGATATATTTCCATCACTTAAAATATTGTTAAAATTTTTTTCGATATTGTGCATCTGACAAAATCTATTTATTGTCTTTGCTTTTGATATACTACGTAATAAATAAAATTTTTTAGAATTGTTTTCTTTATCTATTTTTCTAAATTCATTATTTTTGTATAAATTATTTAATTCATCGTAATTCATTTTTTAACCTCCACATATTTTCACTTTTTTCATCAATTTTAAAATATTCCTTTATTATGTCTATAAAATTCAACTGATTGCTTAAATGATTATATTTTAATAAACATTTAACACATAATGTTATTAATTGATTTGTATCATACAATTCATTTTTATTGCAATTTTTCTTTATTTCTTGCTCTATCTTCTGTTTAGCAGTTTCTAATTTTATTGATAATTGTTTATTTGATTTATCTTTTTTATAAACAACTAATAAATCACCTTTTATTGTAATATTTCTATTTAATTGTCTAGGAGTAAAAGTTTTCTGCAATAGCATTTGACAATCTACAAATTCAAAATCATTTTTTAAGAGAGAATTTGAAATGGTTTCCCATTCATTACCATTTAGAGAATGATATGTAAAAATAAAGTATGACTTATCTTTTAAAACTCTACTAATTTCATTTATAGATTGTTCTATATCTTTTGAAAATATTTTGTTGGTTTTATTTCTTTCATTACTGTCAGAAATAACAATTTCATTATTATAATCAACATTAAATTTTAACCATGCATTCCAAATTTGACTTTGTTCAAAATAAGGAACAGTATCTCCGTAAGGAAAATCTGTAAATATAAAATCAATAGAATTTGATTCTATACTCAATTTTTTTGCATCTTCATTTTTTATCCAATAAGTCCCAACATTTTTTTTAGATTTATATAATTTTATAAAATCCTTTTTGCCTTTTATAATTTTATTCATTCTATTTTCAAAATAATGAAAAACGTTATTCTCTAAATATCTTTCTCCTATATAAAAACCTGTCATCCAAGCTCCTAGTGACATATCTCCTCTTGAAGTGATTGGAGGTACTAATTTTGAACAATTAGCTAAATTTGATGTAAAAGCCAATTTGAATAATTTTTTTTCATTACTTTCTGGAAGTTTGCAAATTAATTTATATAAATAAGATTGGCAAAGTAATGCACGTTTTGAAAACAAATCAGATACTTTCATATTTTCTTTTGCACAAATTCTTGAGTTTTTTATTAATTTATTTTTCGGAAACCAATAACTTAACTTAATATTGTTTTCCATCTGTAAAAATACTTCTTTTTCATCATTATTCAATTCATATTCATACATTTTTTTTGAATCAGAAAACATCAATTTTAATTTCAATGGTTCATCTTTATTTGTTCTTAGAATTGTAATTATTTTATTTTCGTTAAAAGTATACCATTTATTAGAAAAGTCTAAGTAATCTTTCTTTAATTTACTAAAATATTCTTCTACAAGTTCCATATCTATATTTGAATTAAGTATACATTCAGATATGAAATTTGCAATTGGATTTAAATCATTTAATATAACATTTCTATTTAGGAGAACACTCTCTATACCAAGTCCACCATATCCTGAAAATGGGTCAAAAACCAAATCTCCTTTTTTTGAATATTTATTTAATATATTCTTTATTTCAAGTGATGGTTTTTTTCCCCAATATTTATGCATAAGATAAATAGAAGGTGGAGAGGATTCTTGTATAACTGACATTAAATCACCTCTTAATTTTTATAAAATTTTATTATACTATATCATAATTATATATCTTTTTCAATTTAGATTTAAATTTAATTAAAAAAATTCTTCATTTTTTTAAACCATCCTTTCTTTTTATTTTTTGCAAAAGAAAAAATCAACCATTTCTGATTGATTTTCGTATATATCTGTTCATATTAGTTCGAACAGATACGTCGTTGGTGCGGATGACAGGAATCGAACCTGCACGCCGTTGGCACTGGTTCCTAAGACCAGCGCGTCTGCCAGTTCCGCCACATCCGCATTTTCTACTGACAATATATATATTAGCACATTCGGGCTTTTGTTGTCAATAGAATTTTTGTATTTTTTCAAATTTGGTCACCATTTAGTCACCAAATTTCATTTACCTACTATTAATTTTTCAAAAATATTTGCTACTTCCTTATCTGTTTCTTCGTAAATATAAAAATACAAACACATTATTATTAAAACAATTTATTGCTCTATTTTTCTATATCTTCTTTGCCTATTATTTTGTTTAAATCTTTTTTTAGAATTTCTTTTAAAGAATTTAATATATCTCTTATAGTATTATTCCTTTGCCTAGTTATATCTAATATTTTCACACTATTATTTTTATATTTTTCATAATCTTTTTGTATATCAATATAATTTCTTAAATATTTACTATATTCTGGATGTTTGGATATACATTTAAGAGCCAATTCAAAATATTCTGCACTTTTTTCTATTTCTTGCATCATATTTATATAACATTGTTGCAAAATTGCTTTTTGTTCTTCACTCATATTACTTGTATCAATTTCTTTATTTTCTAAAATACTATTCATAATTATAGATTTATAATCAATACGTTTTAGTTCTTCTTCTTTTTTTCTGCTTTGTTCATCATTATATATCTTTCTAGCACTTTTTATAACACTAAGTCCTTTTGTATTTTTTTCATATAAATAATCTGCACCTATTGTTATTTCATCTGATCTTTCATTTAGTAATTTTTGTAATAATATAGTTAAGTTAAAATCATTTGGTTTAAATCTTTTATTTGTATCATTTAATTTAAAACCATTATTAATAATATCTTCTATTACTTCTTTTATTTTATTTTCATCTGTTATATTTTTTAAAGAATTTAATGTTTCTTCTATATTTTCTGCTTGTTCTTTGTTACCAACACTACATATTGGTAACTTCTTTTCTTCTTTAATTTCTCCATCTTGTGCTAAATAGCAAGCATACGAATTTTTAGGGCTATCATTATCTATTATTGTATTAGTATGAAAACTACAACCTTCTAAACTTTTTAAAAAAGAAAATTCACTTATTTCATTAATTATATCTATAATGGCTTGTTCTGGAATATTCGTATTCCCTACCATTCTTATTAATGCCTCTATTGGTGGTTCTCCTTCACCTTGCTCAAACAATCGATTATTACCGTCGTTAATAATCGATTCATAGTAATTATTTGTCCATTCACTTATTTTAGATTCTTTCGTATCTGCTTGTTCTATATCTTTTCTAACATTATATTGCTTTTTAAAATCATTATTTTCAATACTAATATACTCTTTTTCTTGACTTGGAGTAGGTAGTGCTTTTGGTTTATTAAAAAATTTAATTATTATTTCTTTTATTTTTGTAAATATTCCTTTGTTTTCTTCCATATAATTCACCCTTTTCTTATGATATATTTTTCTACATTTTTATTATACATTTAAAAAAATTCTTAGTCAATAGTTTTTAATTATTTATTTGTAATATGTATATTTTCTAAATCTGAGCCTAATTCTCTTGAAACTATATTTTGTATTTGTGCTATTTCTTCTGTTGTTACTTCATCATCTTTTACTATTATATTTATACTTTTATCATTTATAAATATAATACATTCTTCAAAACCTTTTGTCTTTATTAGATTCTCTGCTATCATTATTGCATTTTTAGTTTTATTTATATTATTTATTTCTTGTTGTGAGACTGCTTTTTGTTCTTCTGAAATTAAAGAACTTTCTAATATTTTTTGATAACTTTCTATCATTTGTGAATACATTTTTTCTCTATCTAGTCTTGATTTTACAAAGTATTCATCAGTATTTGTGTTACTACTTGTTGTTACAGTATTTTCTGTATCTATTTTGTTATTTTCTATTGTATTATTAGTAGTTTCATTTATTAAATTTTCCGTTTCTACCATATTTTCTGTCTGCATATTATTAATTTCATTTTCAGTTACAT
>CANOPV010000036.1 GCA_947568605.1 uncultured Clostridium sp. | reverse complement strand
CACATGATTTTTCAAATTACGTGGACTTTTATAATTTAAAATCAGATGGTTTTGAATTAGCAAAGAAAAAAGGTAGAAGAGACGTTTATAAAAAATGGAATGGAATAAAGAAAGAAATGTTAGAAGATATTGATGCACCATGGTATAGAAATCCTAAGAATGTAAATGATATAGCACATTGCTTTGTAAAGATAAAAGAAAAAGATGAATGGTTAATACAAGCATTTTCAAAAGTAGAATTTGAAAAAATTACTAAAAACGATTTCGAAAAAACAATAAAAGAATTTGTTATATTTAATACAAAAAAAACTCTAGGTCTATTAGATAAAGATTTAAATGAAATAGAATTGCTAGAAATTCTACAAGAAAATACAATATCTGCAAATGATATTATGGGAGAAGAAAATGATTAATTATAAATATTTTTTAATATCAGATGTTTTTAATTATTGTAGGGGAAGAAGACTAATAAAATTAAATCAAGAAGAAGGAGATATAGCATATATATCCTCTACAAAGTTTAATAATGGAGTAGATAATTATATAACTCCTCCTAGTTATATGACAATTTACAAAAATTGCATTACTATTGCTAATAGTGGTAGTGTAGGTTATGCATTTTACCATGATTATGAATTTGTTGCTTCTGACCACGTAACAGTGTTATGGTTAAAAGATAAAGAATTAAATAAGAAAATAGCAATGTATCTAATAACATTATTAAAAGCATTAAAAGAAAATTATTTTTTTAATAGAGAGATGTCTGATAAAAGAATGCAAAAGGATTATATAAAATTACCTATTAATGAAGATGGAAGTATAGCATGGAATTATATAGAGTTTTATATAGATTCAATTATTACACAAATAAAGTGGAATAAAAAAGATACAAAAATAAATAAAGAAATAGTTAATATTGAAAATACTAAAGATTATCCAATTACAGAAATATTTAAAGTTCGTGGAGTAAGAGGAAAAATAAATCAACAACAATTAAAAGGGGGAGAATATATATATATAACGACTTCAAATAAAAACTTTGGATTTAAAGGATTTCACAATGAATATAGTGAAAAAGGTAATGTTTTTACAGTTGATAGTGCTACTGACGGAAAATGCTTTTATCAAAAGGATAAGTTTATAGGATCTGATCATGTTGAGATATTAGAGGTAAAAGATAAGTATAAAAAATACATTAATAAGTATACAGTAGTATATTTACAAACTTTATTAAATTATTATTTAGATAAATATGAGTATTCAAGAAAAAGAGCACAAGTTAGAATTAAAAAGGAATATATTAATTTGCCAATTGATAAAAATGATAATATTGACTGGGAAATGATGGAAAGATATATAAAGTCATTATCATATAGTGAATTTCTATAATATATAGTTTATAAAAAATCAAAAGTTAAAAATTTAAGGAGCAAAAATGCAAAATCAATTTTCAAGAACAGAACTATTAATAGGAAAACAAGGAATAGAAAAATTAAAAAAATCAAAAATTGCCATATTTGGACTAGGAGGAGTAGGCTCTTATGTAGTAGAAGGCTTAGCAAGAGCAGGAATAGAAAACTTCATATTAGTAGACAATGACATAGTAGAATTAACAAACATAAATAGACAAATAATAGCAACACATAAAACACTAGGAAAACCAAAAGTAGAAATAGCAAAAACAAGAATATTAGAAATAAACCCAAAAGCAAAAATAGAAACACATCAAGAATTCTTTAATACAGAAAGTAAAGAAATATTAGATAGGACTACTACATACATTGTAGACGCAATAGACACAATAACCTCAAAAATAGAAATAATAGTAAGAGCACGTAAACTAAACATACCAATAATATCAAGTATGGGAACAGGAAACAAATTAGACCCAACAAAATTTGAAGTAACAGACATATATAAAACGAGTATATGCCCACTTGCAAAAGTAATGAGAAAAGAACTAAAAGCACGAGGAATACCAAAACTAAAAGTAGTCTATTCAAAAGAAGAACCAATAAAACAAAATAAAGAAATAGAAAAAGAAGATAAAAATGAAATAAATTCATTAGAAAAATGCACAACAAAAAAACAAACACCAGGAAGCATATCATTTGTACCATCAGTCGCAGGACTAATAATAGCAGGAGAAGTAATAAAAGATGTAATAAAAATCAAGATATAATAAAAAGAAAATTTAAAAAATTAAAATTTAAGATTGATAAATTTTAGAAAATATAATAAAATATTAAAAAGATAAAAAGGAAGGTATGATAATATGAAAAACGAACTAATTATTAAAAAATGTGTAAAATGTGGAGCATTAATAAAAATAATAGAAGACTGTAAATGTGAAGATTGCGAAATTATGTGTTGTGGAGAAGAAATGAAGGAGTTAAAGCCAAATACAACAGATGCAGCAGTAGAAAAACACGTTCCAACATATCAAAAAGTAGAAGACGAAATATATGTTAAAGTAAATCACGTTATGGAAAAAGAACATTATATTGAATGGATTGCAATGGTAACAGATAACAATGAAAATATGATAAAATTATATCCAGAGCAAAATGCAGAATGTAGATTTAAATACATACCAGGTGCAAAATTATATGCATATTGTAATAAACACGGACTATGGAGTACAGATATAAAATAAAAAAAGGAGGATTCGTATAATAAAAATACGAAGAAATACTATGAATATAAATGAAGCATTTGAAAAAGCAAAACAAGCAATGGAAAAAGCACATTCACCATACTCAAACTTTTGTGTAGGAGCAACACTAGTAACAAAGAGTGGAAAAGTATATACAGGGTGTAACATAGAAAATCACGGAATAATGGCAATATGTGCAGAAAGAGTAGCATTTTTAAAAGCAATATCAGAAGGAGAAAAAGAATTTGAATATATAGCAGTAGTAGCAGGAAAAAAAGGAAAAGAGTTAGAGCCAACAACACCGTGTGGATATTGTAGACAATTTATAAGTGAATTTGTACCAGAAGACTTTAAAATATATACATTAGACGAAACAAACAATATAAAAGAATACAAAATAAGTGATTTACTACCAGAAAATTTTAGTATATAAATATTATAAATGGCTCAAAAGTGAACAAAGTTCACTTTTGAGCTAAATTAATGTATCATCATTTTCAATCCATTCATCCACACTCTCAATTCTATAAGAAGAATCTGTATCACGCATAACAACCTGTTTAATACCAGCATTCATAATCATTCTCTTACACAAAGTACAAGGTTTATTATCAGAAACATATTCACCAGTCCTTTTATTAACGCCAACCAAATACAAAGTACCACCAATCATATCATTTCTAGCAGCACTAATAATAGCATTTTGCTCACTATGTACAGAACGACAAGCCTCATAACCAGTGCCACTAGGTAAATTTAATTTTTTTCGTCTACACTCTCCAATATCAATACAATTCTTTCTACCTCTTGGAGCACCAGTATAACCTGTTGAAATAATCTCATCATTTTTAACAATAACACTGCCATAATTATTTCTAAGACAAGTGCCTCTTTCTGAAACACTTTTAGCAATATCCAAATAATAATTAATTTTATCAACTCTATCCATAAAATCAACTCCATATAATATTTACATAAGTATAACAAAAAAGTATATTTTTTTCAATATACTATTGGAAAAATTCGTAAAATAAGTTATAATATAAACATTGTTTAAAATAATTAGATTTTTTGCTAAAAATTATTTTTAATTAATAATTACATACGAACCCTCCGGCACTTCGTGCCACCTCCCTTAAATAAGGGAGGCAAGAATACTATATACACGTTTTGAAAATCAAACTTCGAAGAAATTGCTTAATCTTGGCCCCTTTATTTAAGGGGGCTGTCATCGAAGATGACAGGGGGTTCTAAATAAATTATACTAAATGCCAATAGCAGAGAAATGTAGGGGCAACCATTGGTCGTCCGCATTTCGAAAGCCTACTTAAATAAAAACAAGGAGGAACAAAATGTTAAACGCAATAGGAGTTACAGTAAGATTCGGAAAAAGAATCTTATTTGAAGATGTAAACATCAAATTTGGAAAAGGAAACTGCTACGGAATCATAGGAGCAAACGGAGCAGGAAAATCAACATTCTTAAAAGTATTATCAGGAGAAATAGAACCAAGTAAAGGAGAAGTCTCAAAAGAAAAAACAGAAAGACTATCTGTATTAAAACAAGACCACTTTGCCTATGAAGAATTTAAAGTAATAGACACAGTAATAATGGGAAATCAAGAATTATATAACATAATGAAAGAAAAAGAAGAAATATATTTAAAACCAGACTTTTCAGAAGAAGACGGAATGAAAGTCGCAAAATTAGAAGAAAAATTTGCAGAATTAGACGGATGGAATGCAGAATCAGATGCAGCAATATTATTAAATGAATTAGGAATAGAAACAGACCTACACGAAAAATATATGAAAGAAATAGAAGCAAAAGACAAAGTAAAAGTATTATTAGCACAAGCATTATTTGGAAACCCTGATATACTTTTATTAGACGAGCCTACAAACGATTTAGATTTAAAAAGTATAAACTGGCTACAAGAATTCCTAATAAACTTTGAAAACACAGTTATAGTTGTATCACACGATAGATACTTTTTAAATAAAGTATGTACACACATAGCAGATGTTGACTTTGGAAAAATAAAAGTATATCCAGGAAACTATGATTTCTGGTATGAATCAAGTAGGTTAGCATTACAACAAATGAAAGATGCAAATAAAAAGAAAGAAGAAAAAATAAAAGAACTACAAGAATTCATTGCAAGATTTAGTGCAAACGCATCAAAATCAAAACAAGCAACATCAAGAAAAAAATCATTAGAAAAAATTGAATTAGACGAAATAAAACCATCAAACAGAAAATATCCATATATAGACTTTAAACCTGATAGAGAACCAGGAAAAGAAATATTAACATTAAAAAACATTTCAAAAACAATAGACGGAGAAAAAATACTAGACAACATTTCATTTACAGTAAAACCAGGAGACAAAATAGCATTTTTAGCAGACAACGAAGTAGCAAAAACTACGTTATTTCAAATAATATCAGGAGAAATGGAACAAGACTCAGGAGAACTAATATGGGGAACAACAATAACATCATCATACTTCCCAAAAGATAATAACTATTTATTTGAAACAGACCAAAATTTAGTAGAATGGTTAAGACAATACTCAAAAGACCCAGACGAAACATACATAAGGGGATTTTTAGGAAGAATGTTATTTTCAGGTGAAGAAGCATTAAAAAAAGTAAATGTATTATCAGGAGGAGAAAAAGTAAGATGTGTGTTATCAAAAATGATGTTATCAGGTGCTAACTTAATAATATTAGACGAACCAACAAATCATTTAGATATGGAAAGTATAACAGCAGTAAACGAAGGAATGATAAAATTCAAAGGAAATATATTATTTACATCACACGACCACCAATTAACACAAACAGTAGCAAACAGAATAATAGACATAAAGAAAGAAAAATTAATTGATAGAGAATGCACATATAACGAATATTTAGAAATTGAATAAAATTTTTGTATAAAAATTAGTATTGACAATATACTAATAATATGTTACTATATAAGTAACTTATAATTCGAATGAAGTCATTAAACAGTACCGAGATTATGTGTCCGCATAATCTCCATTTTTTTATTAAATTTTAATATAAAATAAAAACAGGCAAGTGTCAGCTTGCCTGAAAGAATTTAATCTTTTTTAGTTCGTTCTTGGTTTTCATTGCCTTTACTGTTCAACAATAATAAAACAATTAATCGCCAGATTAAATCGAATGAAGTCATAAATATTATACCCCCTTTCGTTAGATTACCTAATTACTCAGGCTTGTTAATTATACAAAAAATCAGATTACTTGTAAAGAAAATTTGTTCATATTTTGCCATATTTTTGTTGAAAAAAATAAGGTATTATTATATAATAATTAAAATAACTAGATTATACTAATTAGGAAAGGAAATTCAAATGGAAAAAATTATACAAATAATAGCAGAAGAATTAAATATAAAATACACACAAGTAGAAAACACAGTAAAATTAATAGATGAAGGAAACACCATACCATTTATTGCACGATATAGAAAAGAAGTAACAGGAAATTTAAGCGACGAAACACTAAGAAACTTAGGAGAAAGACTAACATATTTAAGAAACCTAGAAACAAGAAAAAAAGAAGTAATACATAGTATAGAAGAACAAGGAAAACTAACAAACGAAATAACAACATCAATAGAAAACGCAATAACACTTGCAGAAGTAGAAGACATATATAGACCATACAAACAAAAAAAGAGAACACGTGCTACAATAGCAAAAGAAAAAGGACTAGAACCATTATCAATAATAATATATATGCAAAATGAGAAAAAAGACATAAAAGAAATTGCAAAACAATATATAAATGAAGAAAAGGGAGTAAACACTGCGGAAGACGCTATTTCAGGTGCAATGGACATAATAGCAGAAAACATTTCAGACAATGCAGAATATAGAAAACAAATAAAGAAAATATGTTATAGAGAAGGTTTGATAATAACAAAATCAGCAAAAGAAGAAAAATCAAGTTATGAAATGTATTACGATTTTAGTGAATTACTAAAACAAATACCAAGTCATAGAATACTAGCAATAAATAGAGGCGAAAAAGAAGAATATTTAAAAGTAAAAATAGAAAAGCCAGAAGAAAAAATATTAGAATTAATAAAAAAAGACATAATAAAAGGTCAAACACAATTTAAAGAAATATTAGAAAATACAATAATAGACAGTTTTAAAAGACTAATAGAACCATCAATAGACAGAGAAATAAGAGCAGACTTAACAGAAAAAGCAGAAGAACAAGCAATAAAAGTATTCGGTCAAAATGCAAAACAATTACTATTAGGAGCACCGTTAAAAAACTTAACAGTAATAGGCTTTGACCCAGCATATAGAACAGGATGTAAAATCGCAGTAATAGATGATACGGGAAAATTACTAGACACTGCAACAATATATCCAACAGCACCACAAAACGATGTTGATGGTGCAAAAAAGGTATTATTAAATTTAATAGAAAAATATAATGTAAATATGATAGCAATAGGAAACGGAACAGCATCAAGAGAATCAGAACAATTTGTTTCAGAAGTAATAAAACAAACAAAAGAAGAAGTATACTATACAATAGTAAGTGAAGCAGGAGCATCAGTATATTCAGCATCAAAACTTGCAACAGAAGAATATCCAAATATAAATGTATCATTAAGAGGAGCAATATCAATAGCAAGACGTTTACAAGACCCATTAGCAGAACTTGTAAAAATCGACCCAAAAGCAATAGGCGTTGGGCAATATCAGCACGATGTAAACCAAAAGAAATTAAACGAAAGCCTAACAGGAGTAGTAGAAGACGCAGTTAATAAAGTCGGAGTAGATGTAAACACAGCAACTCCATCATTACTATCTTATGTATCAGGAATAAACAATACAATATCAAAAAACATAGTACAATATAGAAACGAAAATGGAAAATTCACAAGTAGAAAACAATTATTAAAAGTCGCCAAATTAGGAAAAACAGCATACCAGCAATGTGCAGGTTTTATAAGAATATTTGATGGCGAAAACCCATTAGAAATTACAGCAGTACACCCTGAAAGTTATGAAGCAACAACAAAATTATTAGAAAAAATAGGGTATAAAATAGAAGACATAAAAGATAAAGAAAAATTAGAAAATTTAAAAGAAGAATTAAAAAAAGTAAACACAATACAATTATCAAAAGAACTAAACATAGGAGAATTAACATTAAAAGACATAATACAAGAAATAATAAAACCGGGAAGAGACCCAAGAGAAGAAATGCCAAAACCAATATTAAGAGCAGATGTATTAAAATTTGAAGACCTATACGAAGGAATGATATTAAGTGGAACAGTAAGAAATGTAATAGATTTTGGAGCATTTGTAGACATAGGAGTAAAATATGATGGGTTAGTACATATATCAGAATTAAGCAATAATTACGTAAAAAAACCATCAGACATAGTATCAGTAGGAGACATAGT
>CANOPV010000035.1 GCA_947568605.1 uncultured Clostridium sp. | reverse complement strand
ATACAAATATTAGAAACACTAAACAAACCAAAAACAGCAAAAGAAATAGCAGTAGAACTATATGAATTAAAATTAATACCAAGTACAGAAAGAAACTATACAGCCCCAAGATTAACAGAATTAGAAAAAATGGGATATGTAAAAGCAATAGACAAAAAGAAATGTCAGTATACAGGAAAAACAGTAGCAATATATGAAAGAACACAAAAAGGATATGAAGCATTAAACTATAATCATATTCCAAAAATAGAGAGATGCTTATGAATTACTTAGAATTAACAGGAAAATGTAAAAATTGTGGAGGCTGTATAAGACTAGAAGATAAAAATTTTATAGGAACAAACGAATGCGAATATGCAGACGACCCAATAAAAGTAATAAACGAAATTTTAGGAATACAGGAGAAGTTAAAAATATGAAAACAAAAATAGAATTATATAATGACCACTTTGAAAATGCTAAAAGATATGGAATACCACACGCACAATTAATAATAGCAGATATTCCATACAATTTAGGAAATAATGCTTATGCTAGCAATCCAATGTGGTATGTAAATGGAGACAACAAAAATGGAGAATCTAAATTAGCAGGAAAGAGTTTTTTTGATACAGATAACGATTTTAAAATAAACAACTTCTTTGATTTTTGCACTAGGTATTTAAAGAAAGAACCCAAAGAAAAAGGACAAGCACCAGCAATGATAGTATTTTGTGCATTTGAACAAATACCATTAGTTATAGAACAAGCAAAAAAGCACGGCTTAATACATAATTATCCATTAGTATTTTGTAAAAACTATTCTAGCCAAGTATTAAAAGCAAATATGAAAATAGTAGGAGCAACAGAATATGCAGTAGTACTTTATAGAGACAAGTTACCTAAATTTAATAACAATAAAAAAATGATATTTAATTGGTTTGAATGGAAAAGAGACAATAAAAATACATATCCTAAAATACATCCTACACAAAAGCCAGTAGAATTATTAAAAAGGTTAATAGAAATATTTACAGATGAGGGGGATGTTGTAATCGACCCAGTAGCAGGGAGTGCAAGTACATTAAGAGCCTGTGCAGAATTGAATAGAAATTGTTATGGATTCGAGATAAAAAAAGACTTTTATAATAAAGCAAAAGAAAAAATGATAAGTGAAGATATATTAAATGGTATTTTAGAAGATGGACAAGTAACATTAGATGCAATAATTTAAGGAGGCAAAAGATGAACAAATATAGAAATAAAAAAGTAATAATTGATGAAATAGAATTTGACAGCATATCAGAAGGTAATAGATATTGTCAATTAAAACTATTGCAAAAAGCAAATAAAATAAAAAATTTAGAATTGCAACCAAAATTTTTATTACAAGAAAGTTTTAAAAAGAATGGCAAGAAATATAGAAAAATAGAATATATAGCAGATTTTAAGTACATAGAAAATGAACAAGTAATAGTGGAAGATGTAAAAGGTATGGAAACAAAAGAATTTAAAATAAAAAGAAAATTATTTGAATACAAATACCCTGATTTAGAATTAAAAATAATTAAATGAAAGTGAGGTATAAATATGGATTTAGACGAAGAAGAATTAAAAGCAACAAGAAAAATGAATGGAGCAGATAAAGAAATTGAAGAAGGAGAATATGTTAGAACTTATGAAGGAGAAATATTTAAAGTCCAAAATTATAATGATAACAAAGAAATAGAATACTTTCAAAACGAATTTAATGAATATAGAGATAAAAATATAATAACAAAACACAGTAAAAACATAATAGATTTAATAGAAGTTGGAGATATATTAGAAATTGAAGAAGATAAAAAAATATATTTTTTAGGAATTAATATAGTAGATATGATTTAGATTGCATAGAAACATTATTGCAATACATAGACCAACTAGAAAACAAAGTAAAAGAACTAGAAACAACAAAAGATAAATATTTACAAGATTTAGAATTATTAGATACAGAAAAATAAACCAAAACCACTGAATAGGAGTTTGTTAGGAATATGAGAATATTTAAGAAAAAAGAAAGTAATAAAGAAATTGGTGATAGACTTATGAAATTGACAGATGGCAAAGATTATGGAATATGTATGCCTCCTATGGAAGCACAAACGGCAGTAAATGAGTTGTGCAGGTATTTTCTGGGTAAAGATTGGTATTCAGTATGTAATTTTACTAATGCACAAATAAATACAGAAATAGTCTATGAAATAGAATGTAAATTAAAGAAATATAAAGCCTAATGTTAGGAATATAGGAGGAGTTTAGATATGAAAACATATAACATTGATATAGTAAAAGATACTAGCGAAAATTGGTATTATATTTTAGATTTTACAATAGATAGACCTACAATAATTAGAGAGAGCGATATAGATACGACAGTAAATTTTGCTAGAGGTTATAAATCAGGAATAGATGTTAATAGTTATAATAAATATAGCCCAAAAATACAGAATATTGAAGAAACAAATAACATAAAGCAGTATATAGAAAATAAGAAAAAATACTATAAGAAATTGTGGAAATCGGAGAAATAAAATTGAAAAATAAATTTTAAATAAGAGTGTGATGTAATGAAAATATTAGAAAAAGAAAAAACAGAGAAATATCGTTGCAAATGTGGTTGTTTGTTTCAATATAGTTTGCGTGATGTGTTTTTTGGAAAAGATTATTCAGAAACGATTTATTGTCCACAATGTAATAAACAAATAAGATTAAAAGGTGTAATATAAAGGTAAGATTATGCAAAACAATTTTATATAAACTAAAATAAAAGCAAATACTATAAAAGGTGATAGTGGTAGTATGAGCGAAAAAGAAATAATTTGCCTTTGGAAAAGTGGATTAACTAAAAATAAATTAGCAGAAATATATAAAAGAACATATAACGAACACATTAAAATGATTAGACTAGAAATGCACAATAGATACAAAGGCAGATTTATAACTAACTATGAAGCATTGGCTTATGTAGAAAGAATAATATATAGATTTTTAAAGGAGATGAAAAACTAATGAAAATACCTAAAATAATAAATATAAATAAAGGAGGATATACAGATGATAATTGATTTTAAAGGGTATAGAGTTATATTAAAAGATAAAACAATATATCTAACTAAAATAAATATCAATATATTTGAATTATTATATAAGAATAAAAATAAAGTTGTAACTTATAATGAAATAATTTATAAAATTTATAAAACTGAACCAGATGAATATTTAAAAAGCAGTATTAGACAACATATTAGTTTATTAAAAAAGAAATTAAATAAATATATAACAATAAAAAATATATATAATACAGGTTATATTATGATTATAGAGGAGGATTTAAAATGAGTATAAATATAGGACAAGAACCAAGTAAATTAACAATATATAAAGACGAACAAGGAAAATATAAAATATACATAAAAGGAACAGAATTAAAAGAAAATGGCGAAAAGCAAGATATATTTATGAGTAAAAAAGTGCAATTTAGGAAAGGTATAGAAGTAAAAAACAAAAGCGTAATAGAAGTAATAAAAGGTTGGACAGACTGTTACAGAATACCAATAGGAGAAATAAACGAAAATGGAAAACCTAAATATAAGTATTTTGACAAAATTTTTGTAAGTGAATTTAATTTATTAGAAGAAGGTACAGACGAAGTGCAAAAGACAAAACAACCAAAACAAGAGCCACAAGATAGTTTTGCATTTGATAGTACAACAGACGAATTGCCATTTTAGGAGGCGGAAAAATAATGAAAGAAATAAAAACATTAGAACAATTAAAAAAAGAATTTAAAAATATAAGTAAAGACAGCATAATAGAAATGTTTTATAATCAATCGTTAACATTAATAAAATTAATAGATATATTAGAACGAAATAATGAAAGAGATAAATATTCTGTACAAAGATTTGAAGAAATGAGAAGGAATTGCAAAGAAGAGTTTTATAAAAAATCTTATCAAATACAAATACATAAATTAAATGCTAAAAGAGAAGTAAGAAAAAGTATTTTAGAATTATTGGAGGCAGAAGATGAAGAAGTATATTAATAAAGAAAAATGTAGAACATACATTGATTTTGCATTAGCATTTATAAAAATAAGTAGAGAATTAACAGACAAAGAAAGTGAGTATGTAAAAGCAATGCTTGCTAAAATATATGCAGATTGGAAATTAGAAGAATTAAGAGGTGATTTAAAGGAAAGAACGAGTTAAAAAAATTTTAGAAAATAAAGATAAGAAAATAATAGAACAACAAAAGAAAGAGGCTCTTGTAAAAGCAGGAGAAAAAAGCATATTAGAAGAATACAAAAAGGAATTGCCACAAAAACTAGAAACTAGATTAAATGAAATAGCAGAAAGTTTAAGTGTAAAAGAAGAAGTACAGGGACTTAGCACAATAGAAATAAACGAATTATTAAGACCACACAATTTAATAGGACAACCTTTGAAATATACAGCAGAAGAATTAAATATAGTATTTCAATATTATAGACAAGCCATAGTAGAAATAAATAAAAAGGTAAAATATCCACCAAGTAAAGAAAATTTTTGTGCTTTTGCTGACATTTCAACAGTAACATATAATAATTATTTAATGTCAAGTGATGAAAGTTTACAAGAATTGATGTCAAAAATAGATGATTATATAAGAGAAAATATGCTTACATCAGCACAAGTAGGAGAAATAAAGGAAATAACAACAATGTTTAGAGGAAAAACAGCACACGGACTTGTCGAAGCATCTGCTCCAATTGTAGTAGAACATCATACTGAAACAGATATGAGCAAAATAAATGCAATGATACAGCAACTAAAACAAGGCAAGAGCCTTAAAACAATAGAATTAGATAAAAAAGATTATAATGTGGAAGGGGAATAAAACAAATGGAAAATGAAGAAACAATAATGGATGTAGATGTAAATAATTTAAAACAAAAACAATATGATTTTCTTAAAAAACATACAATAGATATACTAGATGAAATTATAGAATTATTACAAGATGGAAATTTACAAAAAGTTATGTATAGTTTAAAATTTAGTGGGGCAGGAGATGGATACGGACAAGATAATTATTATATTAATTTTAGTTATGATAAAAAGCCAAGAGATTTACAAGAAATAATAGAAAAAATGGCAGAATTGAAAGGAATAGAATTAGAAGAAATTGAGTAAAAGGGGGAAACAATATAAATGATATGTAAATATTGTCGGCTGTGAATTTGAACAGCCTAGAAAAGGAAGAAAAAGAGAATATTGTAACAAAGAGGAATGTTTAAAGAAAGCAAAAAGTGAAATTAACAAAAAATGGTATGCTAATAAAATGAATAAAGAACTAGAAGGGATAAAGCATAAGATAGTAAATAAAGAAGAAAAGAAAATACTTTATTCTAGTACAGATAAAGTAATGAATATTACAGCAAAAGAAGACTTTTCAGATGTATTAGAAATTGCAAGAGAAGTAGGAGCGATAAAATTTAAAATAGAAGAAGCAATAAAAAAGTTATCACCAGAACAAAGTAATTGTGATAAACAAGACCAAGTATTTTTACATAACATAGAAAACCTTATGAAACAAGATGAAATAGAAGAAAATGACGTATTAAAGATATTTAGAGAATATTTAGATAAAAGACCTAATAGAAGAATAGTAAAGGACAAACTAGAAATGTTATTACGATTAAAACAAGGAATAATTAAAAATCCTAATCAATATGTATATGAGTTTATAAAAAATAGAGATAATAGAAAATATCATTTGAAAGAGGTAAAAGAACAATGATAAATAAAAAAATAGAAATTATACTAGATTTTCTTAAAAGAGATGGAACAGTATTCATAACAGATATTGAAGATATAAGAAGATATATATATAAATTAGAAAGAGCAGTAAAAAGATTAGAGTTTCAAGACAATGCAAACGAAATGGTACACGATTATGATGTAAATATGATAGATAAAGTTAAAGGCGAAAATGTAGAGCAATATAAAAAGATTAAAGAACTAGAAACCAAAGTAAAAGAATTAGGCAAAGGACAACATACTTTAATGCAAAGTAGAAGAAAGTGGAAAAATAAATATTACAAAGAAAGACGAAAAAGAAAAGAAGCGAATAAATCAGTTAGGCAAATATATTTAGATTATCAAGATATAGGAAATATGTATTTTAATTTAGATAGTAAAGTGCAGCCATTAGTAGAAAAATTGAAAGAACAGAGTAGTAGGAAAATATCTAATGGAGAAGATAAGGGATATACGGAAGGGTATAGAGATTTGGCAAGAGATTTATTAGAAATGTTGGAGGTAGCAAATGATTAGTAAAAAAACAGTTCGTTACAATTTGTAACAGATTAAGAGATTACGAAGTTATATGATTATTTAGTAAAAGAAATGAGGGAGAATAAATGAATTTAACACATAGACAAGAAAAACAGTTAATAAAAGTAATAGACAATCCAAAAAAATTAAGAAAATTTATAGATGATATAGAAAACAGTATTATTATAGAGGCAGAAAAAGAAACAAAGCAATTAATAGACCAATACCTTGATATATATGGTATAGCAGTAGCATATACGTTAAGATATGTATGTGGCTTTGGAAAAAAGAGATTACCAGAAGTTATGAATAGAATTTGGAATAATGTAGACGCATTTAGAGAGGGCTATATTTCGGTAGATGATTGTATTGGTGAATTAAAAGAAAATGGCATTGAATTTGATGCAATAGTAAATGATAAAAATAGAGTAGAATGGAATAAGTAGGAGGAAAAATATGAAAAAGGTATCAGGAATAGAATTATTACAAATGATAGACAATAGCAAAATCAGAAAAGGAACAAAAGTATATTTACTTAATAAAGGAGAAACTTTTGAGGAACGCAGAGCAATGAGAGAACAAGGGTATAGTATTAGAGACTTTTATACTATTGTAGGAGATTTTATACAATTACATTTGTATAGAGTTGAAAAAGGAAGAAAAGATGTTGATGTTAGAACAATAGATACAAATGATTTATTAAATCATGATTTTTATATTGAAGAAAAAAAGTCAACAAAAATATTAGATAAGATTAAAAATACTTTAAAAGAAACAATAAAAGAAATAGAAAGAATGGAGGAAGATTATGAGTAAAAAGAAAGTAGAAAAAGAATTAGAAGTAAAGGAAGAAGATTTAGAATTAGAAGAAATGTCAGAAGTACATAAACAAAAATTAGATAAATTAGTAAATGAAACAGTAGATAAACTTATTAAAGAAGAAACAAAAGAAAAGGTATTTACAAATATTAAAAAACTAAAATGTGATTATACTACATACAAAGAAGAAAGAACAAAATATAATATGCCAGTTGAAACAAATTGTATCAAATGTGGAAAAAGTTTTGAAGCTGGAGAAGAAATATACATAGCATTTAAAGAAGGAAAGCAAGGTAGCCAAATAATTTGTGGAAATTGTGCCAAATAATTATATAAAAAGTAATGTGGTGGTGGAATAGGTAGACACACATCAACTCAATAGAACAAGGTTATAAACGAGTTACCCTTGTTTTTGGAAACTCGGACTAGTGTGATACAGGTTTAAAGTTGGCTAGGTGTATCATGTTAGGTGCAAATCCTAACCCACATTATATATAAATTAGAAAAAGATTTCGCATTGTCATTTTTTCACAGAGACGGAAAAAGATTTTTAAGGAGGATTTTATATGTATGCTAATTGGATGAAAAATATTAATTTACATATAACACTAGAAGATATTAAAGAATGGGAGAAAAGAAAAAGATTTAAGAGAAAAAGATTTTTGCTTGGCACTTGGAAAAAGATTTTAGACCAGCATTTTTAGTCAAAAAATATATAATTGTTTGTAGAATTTTAGAAAAATAAAAAATAACAAAAATTAGCCTAAAAATCTATTGAATAAATACACTTTTTAGCCTATTTAATATTATAAACAACAATTTATATATCTAAAATATAAAACGCCTCAAAATCGATTTTAAAAGCAAATAAAATGGTTTAAAAGAAATAAAAAAATAGAGGCTTTAAACCTCTATTTTTTTTTATTGTTATTTTTTATAATATCATCTATTATATTTTTTATTGTTTGCATAAGTTCCATAATAAAGATTATCTAATTTTATTTCAAAAAATTGACATTGTTTACACTTCCAATAAT
>CANOPV010000034.1 GCA_947568605.1 uncultured Clostridium sp. | reverse complement strand
AAGAAATAAAAAATTTAATATATACAATAAGAGGAAAACAAGTAATGCTAGATAGTGATGTAGCAATGCTATATAATTATCAAACAAAAAGAATAAATGAAACTGTAAGTAGAAATAAAGAGAGATTTCCAGAAAATTTCTGTTTTCAATTAACCGAAGAAGAAGTTAAAAATTTAAAAAGACAAACTACAATTATAAATTTAGATCAGGAAAATAACTGGTCGTAAATTGCGACCAGTTTAAAAAGTGAAAATAGCAAACATAGAGGAAAGAAATATTTACCTTATGTATTTACAGAACAAGGAATAGCGATGCTTTCTGGTATACTAAAAAATGAAATTGCTATACAAGTTAGTATAAATATAATGGAAAAGGAAATAAAAAATATTTTATATAAAAATATTGACAATTATGTAAAATACATATATAATTGTATTGTAATAAATTATTTATTGCCTTTGAAAAATGAAAAATTCGAAGGCACAATCCTTCGAAAAATTAAGAGGAGGAAAATGTATGGCAAAGGAATTTTTAACAATAACAGATGGTGAATTTTCATTACAAGAGTCAGATGTCAAAAATCAATTCCATTTTTTTCGGAATGACGGAAAAGTTTTAGAAAAAGCAGATTATAACAGACCAGTGGAATTTTATCAGGTATATCTTATGGAGAAAATGTCTACTGGCGAAATAACGGGTATAGTTATGAACCATTTCCGTTTTGAAGTGTCTGATGATGGAAAATGTATACGGCTGACGATTATGGATGTTGACGAAAATGAAGACAATTCAAGGAATTCAATTGCTAATCAGAAACAACCGAATCTTTTTAAGAGATTGCTTAAAAAAATATTTGGTTAAAAAATGGAAGGTAGAAATTATTATTTATAAATTTCTACCTTTTATTTTTTAATTTATTGAAAATCTTATAAAATATATGTTAAAATATAAATTAATAAAATAAAATCAGGGAGGATATATGAGTAAAACAATTATAGTTACAGGAGGTTCTAGGGGAATTGGAGCAGAAATAGTTAGAGTGCTTGCAAATGAGAATTACAATGTAATATTAAATTATAATAAATCAGGAGAAAAAGCAAAAACCATACAAAAACAATTACAAGAACAAGGAAAAACAGTAGAAATATTTAAAGCGGATGTATCAAAAAGAGAAGAAGTAAAAAAACTAATACAATTCACACTAGAAAAATTTAAAACAATAGATGTATTAATAAACAATGCGGGAATAGCACAAGCAAAAATATTTACAGACATCACAGACGAAGACTGGAACACAATGATACAAACAAACCTAACATCAGTATTTTACTGTATACAAGAAGCATTACCAACAATGATACACAATAAAAAAGGAAGTATTATAAACATTTCTTCAATTTGGGGAATGGTAGGAGGAGCGTGCGAAGTACATTATAGTGCATCAAAAGCAGGAATTGATGGACTAACAAAAGGACTTGCCAAAGAACTTGGACCATCAAATATTAGAGTAAACAGTATTGCACCAGGAGCAATGGATACAGATATGAATAAAGGAACAACAAAAGAAGAATGGCAACAAGTAATAAATGAAACCCCATTACAAAAAATAGGAAAACCAATAGATATTGCAAGATGTGTGAGTTGGCTAGTAGAAGATGAATTCACAACAGGTCAAGTAATATCAATAAATGGTGGATGGGTCATAACATAGAAAATAAAAAACTCAGTGAAATTACTGAGTTTTTTATTTTATAGGAATTTTTAAAATGAAACATTATTTAAAAATTTAAAAGTCGTAATGTACTACATTTTATTATAATTTACGAATTTGTTACATTAATTTTTCTTTTATAATTTCCAGAAATAATTTTTGGGAAATATGTAATTATTTTATAAATAGCAAGTCGTATTTTTTTACTCCAAATATAAGACCTTCTTAATCTTCTAGTAGTAGGTAAACTATTAGAATTTTCTACAATTGTCAAAGAATTTTCTATATGTTCAATTGGAAAAATATAATTATTATTATCATTATTATCCCAAATATTATTACCATCTCTAAAACAGAAATTTAAAGACTCATTATCTTCTAATTCAATTTCAGCCTGAAAACCTAATTCAGTCTTTTCCATTTTCTTTTCAGAAACATTATCCCATTGTAAGCCAAAACCATAATGGATAAAAACATCTTCTGAATTATTTTGAAATAAATTCCCTGTATAAGATACCTTAACAGTAGTATTTCCAATTAATTTATCAGTATTAAAAAAAATATTTTTTGCTAATTCCATTTTTTTCTCTCCCTCATTTATCTTTTGCTGTCCCTATTATAATATTAAATTCTAAATAATTCAATACTTTTTTACAAAAAAATACATTATTTTTTAAGAATTTTACCAATGATGTAAAAAATATCACTATCAGACACTTGAATATCTGAATATGCACTATTATCAGCCTTTAATGTAATTTTACCTTTTCTACTAATAAATTTTCTAATTATGATATCTCCATTATAACTGAATAAACCATAATCTTTGCTATTTAATGGTGTATTAAATTCAACATAAACATAAGAAGCAAGTGGAAAAGTTGTATCCATTGAATCATCCATCATTTTTAAAGCAATAGCTGAACTTGGAACATCAGCAGGGCAATCTATAAAATCACAAATGCTGTCAACAGCAATCATTTTATTATATGATATATGTTTTACTACATTATAACTTTCTTGTTCTTCATTTATTGATTTATCATAAGTATACATTAATTGTTGATAAGGAATATTAAGTGCTTTACAAATATTTTTTAAAGCCTTATGACTAGGATTCCTTTCACCTTTTTCTATGTGTGTTAAATGACCAATATTAATATCAGTTAATTTAGCCAATTCAGTTTTAGTCATCCCCTTTTCTTTTCTTGCTTTTGCAATCATATCACCAATCATAATTTTACCTCTTTCTACATTATTTTTTATTATTATACAAGATATTTTTTAAATTGTCTACTAGTAAACGAAAAATTTTTTAATAAATTTATATAAAAAAAATATCATAAAAGTATTGACTTGTCAATTAGTTATATGATAAAATTTTGGCAACAAGTAAATAAGGGTGGTAGAAATGTATAAAAATAAAATAAAGAAATATAGAATAGAGCGAAATATGACACTAAGAACATTAGCAGAAAAAGTAGGAATATCAGCAGGATATTTATGTCATTTAGAAAATGGAACAAGAGAAAATCCGTCTACAAAATTAATGGAAAAAATCTCAGAAGTATTAGGAAAAACTGTTTCAGAAATATTTTTTTCAAATGAATAAGATGCGACATATATTCTCGAAAAATGCATAAAAATATATTGTAAAGTTTTTTTTTTTATGATACTATTAAAATGTATAATAGGAGAATAATATGTGTGAATAATTTAATAACAAAATAAAAAATAAAAAAATAATAATACCATTAGTAACAATAATTTCAATAATAATAATTGGAATTATTATTTCTACTATATTTGCATTAATAAATGTAAACAACACGAAAATTATGAAAGGCGTATATATAGAAGGAATAGATATATCAAACTTAACAATAGAAGAAGCAACTAAAAAAGTAAACAATAATGTGTATCATATTTTAAATAGTGATATAAACCTATATCATAATGGAGACGAAAATATAGTAAAAATAAACGAATTTAAAACTGAATTCAATGTAGAACAAGCAATAATTGAAGCATATAACATTGGAAGAAATAAAAATATAATAAAAAATAATTATGAAATACTACAAGCAAATTTATTAAACAAAGAAATTAAATTAAATTATAAAATCAATGAAGAAGAAACGAATAAAATCTTAGAAAACATAGAAAGCAATATGGAAGATGTAGTAATTCAAAGTTCTTATTATATTGAAGAAAATGAATTAACAATTACAAGTGGTAAAGATGGATTAAAAATAGTAAAAGAAGAAACAATAGAAAACATAAGAAAAAATATAGAAAATAGGCTAATTGGAGACGAAAAAATTGAAGTAGAAATTATTACGAAAACAGCACAACCAGAAGAAATAAATATAGAAGAGATAAGAGATAAAATATATAAAGAGCCAAAAGACGCATATTACACAGAAGAACCATTTAAAATATATCCAGAAGTAGACGGAGTAGACTTTAATATAACAATAGAAGAAGCAAAAAATTTAATAAAAGAAAAAAAAGAAGAATATAAAATACCATTAAAAATAACAAAACCAGAAATAACAACAAATCAAATAAGCACATCAGTATTTCCAAATGTAATAAGTACATTTACAACAAAATACGATGCAAGTGCAACAAATAGGTCAACAAACATATCACTAGTAGCAAGTACAATAAATGGAAAAGTACTATTACCGGGAGAAACATTTTCTTTTAACACAATAGTAGGAAACACAACAAAAGAAAAAGGATACAAATTAGCAACATCATATATAAATGGAAAAATGGCACAAGACTATGGAGGAGGAGTATGTCAAGTAAATACAACACTATATAATGCAGTATTAAGAGCAAACTTAGAAGTATTAGAAAGAAGAAATCACAGTTATATAGTTTCTTATGTAGATATAGGAACAGATGCAACAATTGCATATCCAACAACAGACTTTAAATTCAAAAACAACAGAAATTATGCAGTAAAAATAGTAGCAAGTGCAAAAAATGGAATTTTAAAAATTGATATATTAGGAGTTAAAGAAGAAACAGAATACGAAGTACTTATTGAAAGTGAAATAACACAAGTAATACCATACACAACAAAAACAATAAAAAATAATCAGTTACCACAAGGAACACAAAAAGTAATAGTAAAAGGAGTAAATGGCTACAAAAGCAAAACATACAAAATACTAAAATTAAATGGAGCAATAATTTCAAGAACAGTAATATCAGAAGACACATACAAACCAATGACAAGAGAAGTGGAAATTGGGACAAAAAAATAAAAATAATATGCAGAATATCATTGCTGTTATGCATATAAAATGATAAAATATATGCAGATAATACAAGATATATGAATATAAAGACATATAGTATATGAATATGGAAGAAATACAAAATATATTAGAAAATAGCAATTGACAAAATAAAATTTTGGTATTATAATATAAAAGAATTAAATGTGGGCCATTAACTCAGTTGGTAGAGTAGCAGACTCTTAATCTGAATGTCCGCGGTTCGATCCCGCGATGGCTCACCAAACTTTATAATTTTAGGCTACTTTTATTCCTGTATTTTTTACTTCCACTACAAAAGGGGTTTCATCATTTTCATAATCTGCAACTGTTATAATATGTGGCTCTATTCTATAATCTATTCCTTTTCTTAATATCATTAATTTTACTTCTTCATCAAATGTATCTGTTTTTATATCATCTGTAATTACTGCTATATCAATATCACTATCTTTATGTTCTGTTCCTTTTGCATAAGATCCAAATAATATTATTGCTACTACATTATAGTTTTCTTTTACAACTGCAATATATTTATCTACTATTTCTGATATTTCTTTATTTACTATTCTTCTTTTTTTTCTAACATCTTTTCCAACCATAATTTTACCTCCTTAATTTTATTTATTTGTTCCTCTGTATATTCATCAGTACATCTATTATAAAATGTTCTTTTATAATCATTATATCTTGTACTTAAATTAAATGTAGTTATTTTATTTAAAGTCACTTCTTGTTCTTCTGTTAATTCTAAATTCAATTTTTCTGCTAAATACAATAAATCGTGTGTTTTGGGTGCATGTGGTGCTTCTTTATTGTTTTTTGCATAAAGTGCCTTTAATAGTTTCTCTATAACCATTTGTCAAAAAAATAGACAATATGTATTTCTATTTTTCTCTTTTAAATCAGCATTACATTATAATCTTCATTAGCACTTTCAATCCAATAATTCATTAAATCTATATTATTCATATAATTCCTCTCTTTCATATATTCTTATTATATCATTAAAGTTAAGTTTTTACTACATTTTCTTAAAAATATTTTTATTGTATAGAAAAAATTTAATTTTATTATAAAATTATACTAACTTATCCTTTTGATTATATAATTCTAATTGTCTTAAAGTAATTTAATGAAAATTATTGCCAATTACCAACATTTATATTATAATATAATAAATTTAAAAAAAGGAAGGGGAAAAAATATGAGTAAAACAAATAAAATTATAATAGCAATATTAGCAATCATTATTATAATAGCAATAATATTAGCAATAATTTTAATGAGCTCAAAACCAAAAACACAATTAGAACCAATCAATAATTCAGAAGATTTAGTAGCATTAATAAACAAAATTTATGAAGGAAAACAAGACATATTACCAGGAAGTTTACAAACACAAGAAATAGACACAACAGACAGCACTATGGTAAAGTTATTCACAGGACTTGAAAACGGAGAAAATTTACAATATCTTGCAGTATCAGAACCAATGATTAGTTCACAAGCATATTCATTAGTACTTGCAAAAGTAAAAGATGGAGTAAACACAGACAAAATTGCAGAAGAAATGAAAGACAAAATAGATTATAGAAAATGGATATGTGTATCAGCAGAAAAAATCTATGCAACAAGCAGTGGAAACGTAGTATGTCTAGTTATGTCTAGTGAAGAAATGGCAAAACCAATATATGAAAAATTTAAAGAATTAGCAGGAAATATTGGGCACGAATACGAAAAAACAGAAGAAGAAATAGAATTACCACCAGAAATGTACTAAAATAGGAGGAAATATGGTATTTTCTAGTATTACATTTTTATTTTACTTTTTACCAATAGTATTAGCAATATATTACATAGTACCAAACAAATTTAAAAATACAATATTACTAATATCATCATTAATTTTTTACTTTTATGGAGAACCAAAATATGTATTATTAATGATAATCTCAATAATATTAACATATATATTTGGAATTTTAATAGATAAATACAAAAAACAATCAAAACTATTTCTAGCACTTGCAATAATTATTAGTATAGGACTACTTATATACTTTAAATACATAAACTTCATTATAGAAAATATTAATTTATGGTTGCAAAATAAAATAGACTTTATTTATGTTGCACTACCAATAGGAATATCATTTTACACATTTCAAATGATTAGTTACTTAATAGATGTATATAAAGGACAAGCCAAAGTCCAAAAAAACATATTTAAAATTGCAATGTACATCTCTTTATTTCCTCAATTAATAGCAGGACCTATTGTTAGATATACAGACATACAACAACAAATAGAAAAAAGAGAATACACAATTCAAAAATTCAGTCTAGGAATTAGAAGATTTATCATAGGACTAGGAAAAAAAGTATTAATAGCAGATGTATTAGGAAATTTAAATATAATAATTTTAGGCAGTAATGAAAATAGCATACTTCACTATTGGTTATATGCAATATCTGTAATGTTACAAATATATTTTGACTTTTCAGGTTACTCTGATATGGCAATAGGACTAGGTAAAATGTTAGGTTTTGAATTTCCAGAAAACTTTAATTACCCATATACAGCAACAAGCATTACAGACTTTTGGAGAAGATGGCATATATCTTTAAGTACTTGGTTTAGAGACTATATCTATATTCCATTAGGAGGAAATAGAGTTAGTAATATAAAAAAAATTAGAAACATATTAATTGTATGGTTATTAACAGGACTATGGCACGGTTCAGCGTGGAATTTTGTAATTTGGGGACTATACTTTGGAATTTTATTAATAATCGAAAAACAAATACCAAATAAATATTTAGAAAAAATACCTAAATTTATACGAAGAATTTACACATTATTAATTGTTATGATAAGTTTTATTATATTTAATGGAAATAATTTATCTAATATTTTACAAAACATAATAGGACTATTCAAAATAGGTAGCATACCTCTTATTTCAGAAGAAAGCCTATACTATTTCAAAAGTTACTTTATAGTAATAATAATAAGTATAATTGGCTCAACTGAAATATTAAAAAAAATAAAAAGTATAAAGGCACAAAAAATTATAAACATCATAGAACCAATATTTTTATTACTTGTATTAACAATAAGCACAAGTTATATAATAGACGGTTCATTTAGTCCATTTTTATATTTCAGATTTTAGGAGGTATGTGTAATGAAAAATCAAACTAAGGATATAATTGTAAC
>CANOPV010000033.1 GCA_947568605.1 uncultured Clostridium sp. | reverse complement strand
CAGTATGATTACCAGTATATTTAATAATATTATCATTAATAATATTATTAATATTATTAACTTGCTTTAGTCCAGTTGAATTTTCAGACTGATTATCATATTGGGGCAAAGTAGTTTCATCTTCTACAATATTAGTATTTATATTAGCATACTGATATCCAGAACCAGTAAGATAAACATTCAAAACACGAGCATTATAATTTGGATTAATAGCATTTAACTTTCTTGCAACATCATCTGCCATATTTCTGCAAACACCTACACCATCTTCATCTGCTAAATCTAATCCAGGGTAAAGTAATAAATCTTTTTTAGGTGTAGAATATCCTTGTATATTAGACCACATATCACGAGTTACTTTCATTAAAATTTCTATATTAGATAAATTAAGATCATTAACAGAATCAGCATAATTTTCGATATTATCTAAATATTTTTCTATTTCGTTTAAATGTATTTGATTTTGTATATAGCCTTGTGCTTGAAGTGCAACATGTATACTAGGAGGTACAATAATAGCTACCTGAAGTAAAAATGGAAGTAGTTCATGTTTAATAAGATAAAATATTTTATTCATAAAATATTTAAGACTATTGCCAGTTTCAGAATAAATATCTGTTATCTTCATATAATCAATACAATTATTATAAATCTTTTCTCCATATTTATAATAAATATCTTCAAACTTACCACTATATACAATAGAACAAAGATCTTTTTTTTGAATAGAATTCGGAGTAACTAATTGATAAATTTTAGAACCATAAACATTATATACGCAATTATAATATTCAAGTTGGTCTTCTTTGGAAAGAGCTCTTTTTTTTATATCACGTTTTATACTTTTTTTAATATCATAAATAGATTTATCCATAAATAATCAACCTCTTAAAGAATTATAACACAAATATAGCAAAATGTAAATTAGAGCATAAAATATATATTAGGAGGTAATTTTATGAGGATTTTAAAAAAACTATGTATAATAAGTATAATCTGCATAATAGCAGTAAGCACAAAAGTCTTAGCCATTGGACCTGCAAGTAGCACTATATATCAAGGAATAGATGTTAGTGAATGGCAAGGAGAAATTGATTTTGGGCAAGTAGCAAATAGTGGAATACAAATAGTCTATATAAAATCAAGTGAAGGAACAAGTTATATAGACCCATATTTTGAAACAAATTACCAAAAAGCAAAGGAAAACAATTTAAAAGTAGGAGTATATCACTATGTAATTGCAAGAAGTATAGAAGAAGCAGAACAAGAAGCAACATTTTTTTCATCTGTAATATCAGGAAAAGAAGTAGATTGTAGACTAGCAATAGACTTTGAATCATTTGGAGAATTAGATGTAGAACAAATAAATCAAATAACATTAGCATTTTTAAGAAAAGTACAACAACTAACAGGAAAAGAAATGGTAGTATATAGTAACACAAATGATGCAAGAAATATATTTAGTGGGGAATTAGCAAATCAATATCCATTATGGGTAGCAGAATATGGAACAGAAGAACCAGGATACAATGGAAAATGGAATGTATGGATAGGATATCAATATACAGATAGAGGAATAATAAATGGAATAAGAGGATATGTAGATAGAGACAAATTTACAAAAGAAATATTTCTTTCAGATTCATCAAAAATACCAAATAATACAGGAAAAGACCCTAACAATTCAAATATAACATATATAGTACAAAGAGGGAACACATTAAGCCAAATAGCAACAAGATATGGAACAACAGTACAAAATATAGCAAGATTAAATAATATTGAAAATATAAATTTAATATATGTAGGGCAAAAATTAATAATACCAAATGTAAATGAAAAAACAAGTACAGTACAAACATATACTGTACAAAGAGGAGACACATTAAGTCAGATAGCCGTAAGATTTAATACAACAGTAGAACAATTAGTAAGATTAAACAATATATCAAACCCAAATCTGATATATCCAGGAGAAACATTAACGATAAACAGTCGGAAACACATTAGGAGAAACAGGAAAAAGCATATACACAATACAATATGGAGACACTTTAACATCAATATCACAAAGATTTAATGTATCAATTCAGCAAATAGTAGAAATAAACAATATACAAAATCCAAACTTAATATATGCAGGGGAAAGAATAAAAATATAAAAAACTATTTACTTTTTATGTAAAATGTGATAATATATTACTGTCTCATAACTATTAAATTTCTAAAAAGTAAAGCAACTTAGGAAGGCAATAGTTAAATAACTTTTAGAAAGGGGAATTTTCCTATGAGAGACGATAAGAAAATTAGCGACATAATGTCGAGGGAGGTCAAAATTGGTAATTTAAATTACACGGTAGGCAAACTGTCTGCTGCATTTGCACTCTGTCCACTTGATGGACGGTATGCAAGCATCGAAGAGAAACTTGCACCGTACTTCTCAGAATTTGCTCTTGTAAAATACAGGGTAAATGTAGAAGTAAACTGGCTGAAATTTCTTTTGGAAAAAGTCAACTGCGAATTTCTCGAAAAATTTGATGCAAAAACTTGCATTGAAGCCATTGACAAAACTTTCAACGATTTTACTTTGGATGACTATTTCAGAGTAAAAGAAATTGAAAAGAGGACAAATCACGATGTAAAAGCAGTCGAACTCTTTGTTGCAGAAGAACTTGAAAGTATATCTTTGGAAAAACTCAAAAGTTTTGTACACATAGGCTGTACTTCCGAAGATATTACCAATTTGGCTTACGGTGGTATGATTTCAACAGCATTAATGTATGAGTGGATTCCAGCGGCTGAGGAATTAATTGGCTTCATTTCTGAAATGGCTATTGATAATTCTGATACAGTAATGCTTGCTCACACTCACGGACAGCCAGCAACGCCAACAACTGTTGGAAAAGAACTTTCGGTATTTGCGAATCGCTTGCAGAAATCTTTGGATTATATAAAATCTATTGAGATTTACGGAAAGTTCAATGGAGCGACTGGAAATTATGCAGCAATTTCAATGGCGTTTCCAAATGAAAACTGGCCAGTATTGGCTAAGGAATTTGTTGAAGACTTTATAGGGTTAAAATTTAACCCTGTAACTACTCAAATTGAAAGCCACGACTATATGGCTCATATATTTGATGGTATATGTCATTTCAACAATGTTCTTTTGGACTTTGACAGGGATATGTGGCTGTATATTAGTATGGAATACTTCAAGCAGATTACTGTTAAAAATGAAGTAGGAAGTTCTACTATGCCACATAAAGTCAATCCGATTCGCTTTGAAAATAGCGAATCAAACATTGATACCTCAAACGCATTATTTACAGCGCTGTCAAGAAAATTACCAATTTCTCGTATGCAAAGAGACTTGTCCGATTCTTCTTCACAGAGGAATATCGGACTCGCATTCGGCTATTCAATTCAGGCCATTGAACAGACTATTGGTGGTCTGAAAAAAGTAGAAGTTAACGAAGAGAAATTGTCTGATGACCTTGATAACAATTATGCTGTATTAGCAGAGCCTATTCAGACTGTTCTTCGTAAATATGGAGTACCTGATGCTTATGATAAGTTAAAGGAAATGACAAGAGGAAAGAAAATCTGTAAAGAGGACATTCATACATTCATTGAATCTCTTGAAATGCTTTCTGAAGAAGATAAATCAAGGCTTCTCGAATTAACTCCTGCAACATACACAGGACTTGCAGCACAAATTGTTGAAGACAATCTGTAAATTTAAACTCGCAGCTCAAAAGGAGAGCCGTTTCTAATAAAGAAACGGCTTTTTCCCTCATATTATAGAAAAATTCCACTACAATTCTTCGTTAAATAAACCAAAACCAAATCTAAAATAATAGATTTGGTTTTAGTTTTAGCAAATACTTTTAATCAAGTAAAAATCGAGATGCCAGTTAACATTTCATAAAGTGAAATGTACTTTTGAGCAGTAACTCCAATCACTCCGCTAGGAAGATTTGGAGCAGGCTCCTCTTTATTCCATCCACTGTTTTCCAGCCAATCTCTCAAATACTGCTTGTCAAAACTCTTCTGAGACTGACCAACTTTATAGTCCTTAGCTGACCAAAAACGACTGCTGTCAGGGGTAAGCAACTCATCTGCAAGAACTAAGTTACCATCCTCATCAACACCAAATTCAAATTTAGTGTCAGCAATGATGATGCCCTTTGTTAAAGCGTATTCTGAGCATTTTGAATAAATCTCAATGCTCTTATCTCGTACCTGGGTTGCGAAATCTTCGCCGATAAGATTAACTGTCTCTTCAAAAGTGATGTGTTCATCGTGTCCTTCTGTTACCTTAGTGGTAGGCGTATAAATCGGAGTAGGAAGTTTTTCAGATTCACGAAGTCCATCAGGTAACTTAATACCGCAAACAGAGCCGTTTTTCTGATAACTTTTCCATCCAGAACCTGTTATGTACCCACGAACAATGCATTCGATAGGAAGCATTTTGAGTTTCTTAACAAGCATACAACTGCGAGCGTATTCAATGAATTCTTCCTGAATTTTAGAAGGAAACTCAGTGTAATTTGTCGAAATAAGATGATTAGGAATAATGTCCTTCGCGAAGTCAAACCAAAATTCAGAAATGCTGGTAAGAATTTCGCCTTTGAGTGGAATTTCATTTGGAAGTACCACATCAAATGCTGAAACCCTATTTGTTGTTACCAACAAAAGACTTTTTTCGTCAACAGCGTAAATGTCCCGAACCTTGCCTGAAAAATTTTTTTCCATAGTGTAGAACACCCTTTCAAAAGTATTTGCTTTATACCCAATTAGTAATGGAGTATATATCCAATTTACTCATCTAGCATAAAACAAATATATTTTATCATAATTCACATAAAAAGTAAAGATATAATAAAAAATTGTTAATATTATTGAAATTTAGATAAAAAAATTATAAAATAGATATAACAAAAATATATTAAGAGGAGAATACAATGAACTTCGAATATCTAAATCAGATGATACAATATATAGAAGAAAACCTAACCGAAGATATAGAATACAAAAAATTAGCACAAATAGTAGGAATATCAGAATACAATTTACAAAGAATATTCATATTTTTAACAAACATATCATTATCAGAATACATTAGAAAAAGGAGATTAAGTAAAGCATTTGAAGAATTAAAAACAACAAATACAAAAATTATAGACATAGCAATTAAATATAAATATGATTCTCAAATATCATTTACAAGAGCATTTAAAGCAATGTTTCTGATAACGCCAAAAGAATGCAAAACAACTAATATAGAATATAAGCAATTTCCAATAATAAAATTTAATAATACAAATAATGTATGTGAAGAGTTAAAATATGAAATAAAAAACATTGATAAAATAAGACTATATTGTGTCAAAACCTCTGCAAAAACACACGAAGACTTACTATACAATATAAGAAAATTATATTCAGAAATTGAAGATAACGGATTATATGAAAAATTTAATAAAAATGGAATGTATGGCATATCTATATGTAATAAAGATGAATATATATATTATGTAGGAAGTAAAGAAAAATATAATAATACACAAGAATTTATAATTCCAGAAGGTAAATATGTAATATTTAGTGTTAATTCAAGAGAGCAAAAAGATATAGTAGAAACTGAAAAAATGATATATACACAATGGTTACAATCTACCAATTATGATATAGACAATGAATTTAATTTTGAATTATATACGAAAAATAACTGTTATTTATATATGATTATAAAAGATAAACAAAACTAGTTTGAGTTTTGTTTATCTTTTTACAATAATATAGTATATAATGGAAAAACAAGAGGTGATAAATAATGGAATTAAAAGAAGTTATAAAAAATAGAAGAAGTATAAGAAAATTTGCTTCAAAAAAACTAGAAAATTCAATAATTGAAGAAATCTTATATTATGGAAGTTTAGCACCATCAGGAAAGAATAGACAGCCTTGGAGATTTATTGTAATACAAGAAGATAAAGAGTTAAAGAATAAAATAGCAGATATAATGATAAAAAAAGCAGATGAAAAAATAAAAAGAGGAGAAAATGCTGGCAGTATAAAAAACACTGCAAAAATTATGAAAGAAGCACCAGTATTTATAGCAGTATTTAATACTTGGAACGATAAAATAATAAACTCAAACTTACAATCAATAGGAGCCTGTATTGAAAATATATGTCTAGCATCAACAGATATGGGAATAGGAAGTTTATGGATTTGCGACATAGATTGTGTATTTAAAGAAATAGAAGAATTATTAGGACAAAAAAACATTTCACTTGTTGCTGGTATTTCCTTAGGGTATCCTTTAGAAGAGCCAGATGCACGACCTAGACTTACTACAAACGAATTAATAGAATGGAGATAAGATTATGGATAATAAGATATTAGAATTTTATAAACAAACAAGTCCTTTTACAGATTTAGGATACTATAAAGAATTTGCAAAAAAATTGCCAGACGATATTGAAGAACTATGTGTCTTACAAAGAAAACAAATAATTCATCCAGTAGCATTTAAAGATAAAAATATTAGGACTAAAAAAGAATGCTTTTGGGGAGATATGACAAAAGTACCAATTACAAGATTAGACTATGAAGAAGACCTTTTCCCAACAGCACAAAGTATACTTGCCGAATTATTAAGAAAAAATCCAAATTATACTACAACAAGACAAGCAAAAGACAAAGTACATATAACTTGTAGAGGACAAGCCATATTACTTGCAAGCATATTAAAAGCAAAAGAAATACCCGCAAGAACAAGAAGTGGGTTTGCTGAGTACATAAAATATGACGTAATATATTATGACCATTGGATTACAGAATATTTTGATAAAAAAGAAAATAGGTGGAAATTAGTAGATGCAGACGAACATTGTTCAGACGATAAAATAGAATTTGATGTAAATGATATTCCTTATGATAAATTTTTATTTGGTGCAAATGCTTGGTTAGGATTGCGAAAAAACGAATATAAAGAAGAAAAAATTTTATATTCTTCTGACCCTGTTACATTAGGACTAAAAGCAGCGATAAGAGGGCTATTTTACGATTTTCATTCGTTAATGAATAATGAAACAATCTTTTTACACATACCAAAATATATTTGCAAAAAAAATTATAATCTAAGTGAAGAAGAACTTAAAGAATTAGATGAATTAGCAGAATTAATGCTAAACCCCAACGAAAACTTTAATAAATTATTAGAAATATGGAATACCAATACAAAATTTAGAATAATGCAAGGGGCATTAAATGATTAGCAAAAATTATTTATTATTTGAAAAATACTTAAATTTATTTATATATTTATTAAATAAATTAGATTATATTATAGGAAATTAGATTTTATTTTCAAAAGGAAGTTCTACTACAATTCTTCGTTAAAATTATTTTTTTAATTCATTGGCTCCAATTAGCGAAGCAAACTTGTCGCATAATTTCATTAAAAAAATAATTCTTTAACTCGAATTGTATTTTGAAATCGCACATTCACGTGGCAAATTTACTTTGCTACTACATAAACATTTATGCCAATATTGCCCCCAATACAAAAATTCCAAAAATATCATTATAAATCTCATTAAATTGAGAAATAGGAAGCGGATTATCACCTAAACCAACCTCAACAGTATATCCAGGTAAATTATAATTTTGAATAAACCAATCTTTATAACCAGCCCAAGAAGACTCAGGAGGAGTAATATCTAATAAATATCCACTAACATTTGAAAACTGATTTCCAATATAATAAGAACGAGGAGGCAAGAAATCTTGAAACTTCCAATAAATAACCTGACCTTGAGAATGAAAAGCAATAATTAATTTAAAATTATGAGCCAAAGTAAAATTATAAACATTAATAGACTCAATAGCAGTCAAAGGAGCAGTCCCTACAAAATCACGAGGAGCAGGAGTAGTAAAACCTTGACTAAACTTAATCTTTTTAGCATTCTCCCAACCGTGCAGGAAACTGTAAATTTAAATCCACACCTGTGGTATTAAAAATATACCAACCACTATAAAAATTTAATAAAATGCAGTAATCATCTATATTACAGAATATTTCTAAAAGAAAGAAATATTCTGTTTTTTTACTGCTAGAATTGGAGTGGTATATGAAAGAGGATAATGTTGGCTATTATTCTATAATTCCAGCAACAATTTTATACAATAAAGAACTAAAAGCAAATGAAAAATTGCTATATGCAATCATAACATCACTAGCTTGTAAAGAAGGATATTGTTTTGCAA
>CANOPV010000032.1 GCA_947568605.1 uncultured Clostridium sp. | reverse complement strand
ATCCTATTGTTATTCCATCTGCCATTACTACTCTTGACCAACCATTGTTTGATACCCCAGTTCTTGTTATTTTTTGGTCTTTTGTTAATGTACCTATTGTTGATGAGGTTGTGCTATAACTTGATTTTATATTTGTATTTGCTGTTGCATATACTGTTTGATTTACTGTTGAAAATGTTGGTTGATTTATTTCTTCAATATTATTTGTTCCTCCAACATTACCAGTATTTCCACTTGCATTACCTGTATTTGTCTGTCCTGTACCATTTGCAGTTAAATCAATTAAAGCATATACATTTGTTACTAAACAATTTATTACAATTATTGATAAAATCATCAATATTAATAAAAACTTTTTTCTTTCTTTTATTGCTTTCATACGAATCTCCTTATTTACTTTTTATATTTAGTATAAATCATCTAGTATTATTTATACCATAAAGAAAATATTTTTTCAATAGTTTTTTTAAAATTTTTTAATGTCTTCCTGTTTTTTTTATTTTTCCAAAAAGTCCTCTTTTTGGTGTTCCCCAATCATCATCATCTTCTTCATCATAATATTCTTCATCTTCTATGTTTTCTGAATTTTCTTGATATTCTTCATCTGATGATGAATTATGATATTCTTCTGTTTCGTTATAATCACCATCTTCGTATATCTTTACAGGTTTTCCTTTTGATTTTTTACTCATTACTATTGTAATAACTACTAATGCTACTATTGCTACTACAATTCCTATTATTAAAAATAGTTTTGTATTATCTTTTTCTTCATTTTTATCAGTTTTTGCTACTGCTACTATTTCTTCTTTTTTTACAATTATTTGATATGTAACTGTATTTTCTCCGTCCGCTGATGTTACAGTTATTGTTATTACATTTTCTCCATTTTTAATTTCATCTGCACCAGTTATTTCTACTTTTGCATCTTCAAAAGATGCTATTGCATTTACATTTAATTTTTCAATTGTTCTATCTGTTAATGTTGCTGTGTATTCATATACATCTTGCTTAAATGTTGGTGTTAGTCTTAATTTTTCAATACTTAATGAAGTTAGCCCTAATTTTTTTTCTCCTGCCCCTTCTTCATCTATTAAGTTAGGGTCTTCGTCTTCTGTTGCTAGTTTTGTAACTTGTATTTTATATATTCTTGATGATGTTTCATCTTCTGCAAGAACTCTTATTGTTATTGTGTTATCAGTTCCAGTCTTTAAACCTTTATTTCCTGTTACTGTTACTCTTGCTTTATCATCTGTTGGTGTAGCAGTAACTTCTATACTATCAACATCCGCATTTACTGTCATAGAATATGTTTGTCTGTCTTTTGAAAATGTTTCATTTAAGTTTCCTGGATTAACTTTTATTTCTGATAATGTGGTTATTGATGATTTATCAGTTTCCTCTGGTTTTTTATCTGTTAAGTACGTTGAATCAACATATCCTTCTGTTCCATTTGATGCTTTTACTTTATACCATCCATTACTTCCTATTGCTAATACTGTAACAGATTCATCTTTTTTTAATGATTTTAATATGGTTGAACTTGTATTGTATTCTTTTCTTAAATTTAAAGAGGTAGCATTTACATACATTGTTTTATTTGTGTCTGTAAAAGTTACTGTTGGATGTTGTGGTTTTTCAGGTTTTGGATCTGGTTCATTTGGTGTTGGATCAGATTGCTGAGGTGCTTTTGCTATTATAGTAACTGATTTATTTATATCCATATTTTCATCTGTATCATAATCAGTTATATCTCCGTTTATACTTATTGTATATGTTCCTGCTGAATTTGCTTTAAATGTATATGTTTTTGATGTTCTTGAATTTCCTTGCACTGATGTTTGACCTGCAAGACCTGTTGTATCTCCAACTGCTTCTAGTCCTCCTCCATTTATATTTATGCTCCAACTTCCTGCAAAAACTTCTACATTAACTGTTACTGTATCTCCAACATTTATTTCTTTTGAACTTGCTGAGATATTTGCATACGATTTTGATTCTGCATAAACAAAATTATTAAGCAATAATAAAATTGAACAAAGTATTGCTATTATAGTAATTAATTTTAAACTTTTTTTCATATCTTTTTATTCTCCTTTCAAGATATATAAAGTAATTCTTTATATAGGTTATTAAAATCGCCCCTACACATATAAATAGTAATTTTCTATTTATATTAAAACTTTATTTTAGATACATTTAATAAATGTTTTTGTATTTTTAATAAATCTGCTGAATTTATTTTTCCATCTCCATTTGCATCAGAAGATATATTTTTATTATTATCTGTAATTTTCTTTACTCCTAATAAATGCTTTTGTATAGTTAATAAATCTGCTGAATTTACTTTTGCGTCTCCATTTGAATCACCTATTTTTATTACAGTATATGCTTGTTTATTATCATTATTAATAATTTTATATCCTGTTCCTACTGGTGAATTAATGTCTATTTTGTTGCCTTTTGCATCTGTTATTGTGTATTTTTTTATTCCAGTTTTTTCAATAATCTGTTTTGCTGTTGCTTCTGGTGTTATAGTAATGTTTAATTTATTTTTATCTATTTTTACATTTGTTATTTCATTTGGTTTATTATTACCACCATTATTATTGTTATTACTATTATTTGTATTAGTGTCTTTTCCGCTATAATATGCTATATAATCACTTGCTACATATCCTATTTTTCCGTTTTCTAATTTTATTTTAAACCATACATAACCATTTGCATTTCCTGCGTTTTTATCTAATACTATAACTTTTGTATTTTTTGGTATAGCACATATTTTTTCTCCTGATGTTGATGGTTTATTTCTTACATTTATTCCATCCGAATCTGTAACATAATATATTAAAGTATCGTCATTTTCACTAGGTTTTATATTTGTTGGTAATTCTACTGGTTTCTCAGGCATATTATTATATATTGGTATTATAAAGTTTAATTTTTCATTTAATATTCCTGTATTTGCATATAAGTTAAATAATGTTTTTGACTGACTTTTTGGGTCTTGTACATTTGTCATATATTGATGTCTAAAAAAGTATGATTTATCTATAAATGTTTGTGTTTTTCCCGGTTTTAAAATGCTATTTCCTACAACATCCCATTTGTAAAAATATGCTGTATTTTGCCCTGCGTTTGTATATGAATTAGATACTAATTTAGCACCTTCAATAATTGATGTGTATTGATTGTCCCATCCTAATTCTTTTGCTTTTGCTAGTCCATTTGCTATTGCATTTCCGTTATCATACGCTCCATAGTTAAAGAAATTGTAATATCCTTCATATCCTGGATATGTACCAGTAACTGAATTACTGCCTTTACTTCCTACTTCTTGTATTATTTTTGTTCTAATACTATATGGACTCATATTGCTTTGTTTTGCTGCTTCTAATATAATTTCAGAATATTTCATTGTTTTTTTATTTCCATTTAATGTAAATGTAACTTCATCATCTAAAAATGTATTTTTAACTGATTTTTCTATTCCTTCTAATTTATGTACATTGGGGTTATATGATATTTCTAAGAATTGGAAAATGCTTACATCATCTAAAAAATTTCTTGGATCTAAATAATATTTTATTATTCCTTCTGATGCACACGCGTATCCACTTGCTATATTTCCACAGTCGCATTTCCATAATTCATCTGCTGAATTTATAACTCTATTGTGTCCGTGATCTTTTTCGTTTTCTATTAGTTCGCTCCAAGATATTCCTGTGTAATATGCATCAAATGACCAATTTGGATGTTGTTGTTTTAGTTTTTTTAAATATTCTTGATATTCTTTTGGAAATTTGTCTATTCCACTTTTTAAAGTTTGTGTATATTTAGTTGATGCAAAAGATTTTATTGGAACGACAATTATATTTAGTATAACTACTATAAATATTGTTAATATTCCTAGTTTTTTATAATTTATTCTTTTTTTAGACACTTTATTATTTTTTTCTTTCATTTTTTCCTCCTCATTAGTGTCAAAAAATATAATATTTTTTCGTATAAAGTATATCACTCTTATATAAGATAAGTCAAGTAAATATTGAATTGTAATATAAATGTAATATTTCTTCTAAAAATATCTATTTTTAAGTAAAATTAGGTTTTATTAATTTTAATTTTTTGGAAAAAAATGAATATTTTTTTTTATTTTGAAAATAATATTATTATTCAAATTTGAATTGGAGGTGCTTCGTATGGAAAACAAAAATAAAAAGAATAACAAAAATAATGGTAACAATCAACAAAATGAAAGAAACAATAATAGCAACGAAAATTGCAAATAGTTTATTACAAACAAATAAAAAGCGACTACATATAGCCGCTTTTTATTTAATTTATTTTATATAATTCAAAATTCAAATAGTCTGAACTTACTAGTTTAAATTTTATTTGTGATATTTCTTTTTCTACTGCTTCTTTATGTGATGCTCCGTGTAAATGCCCATATATACATTTTGTTACATTGTATTTTTTTAATAAATCTATAATTTTAATATTTATATAGTTTTGTGCTATATTAATTGGAGGATAGTGCATACATACTATTATTTGTTTATCTTCTCCATATTTATTTATTCCGTCATTTAATGATAATTCTAGTCTTAATAATTCTCTTTCAAATATTTTTTGGTCTTCTTCTTTGTCTGAAATAGTCCAACCTCTTGTACCACATATTATATAATCTTCATATAAAAAACTATTATTATATAGGAATTCTATATTTGTAAAGTTATTATTTTTTATAAATTCATTCATCTTTTTTACAGTGTTCCACCAGTAGTCGTGATTTCCTTTTAATAATATTTTTTCTCCTGGAAGATTATTTATATATTCAAAGTCTTTATATGTATCTTCTAGTTTCATTGACCAAGAAAAGTCGCCTGGTAATAATACTAAGTCTGTATCTTTTACTTTTTTTAACCAGTCTTTTTTTATTTTTTCTTCGTAATTATTCCAATTTTCTCCAAATATATCCATTGGTTTATCTGTATTAAAAGATAAATGTAGGTCTGCTATTGCAAAAATTGACATTTTTTTCCTCCATATCTATAACTAAATTACAGTAGTATAATAGTTAATTGTATTATTGTTTAAATAATTTTTATAAACCCCCAGTCAGCTGACGCTGACAGCCCCCTTATTAAAGGGGCCAAGATTAAGCAATTTATTTAAAAAACGAGCAATTAAAATCATACCTGCATTCTTGCCTCCCTTATTTAAAGGAGGTGGCACATTGTGCCGGAGGGTTCTTAATATCAAATTTTATTAATAGAACAAATAAAACTAAAATATTAACAGATTTTCAAATTTGGTATAGCGTTTAATGTTAAATCTGATATTTTTCCATTTATATAATTATAATATCCCGCAGATGCAATCATTGCTGCATTGTCTGTGCATAATTCTAATTCTGGATAATATACTTTTATATTTAATTCTTGTTCTAATTCTAAAAATCTTTCTCTTATATATGAATTTGCTGATACTCCGCCTGCTAATGCTATTTTATCTATTTTTAAATTTTTTATTGCTTTTTTTGTGTTTTCTATTAAAACATTAGTTGCTGAAAGTTCAAAACTAGCACATAAATCTGCTTTATTTATATCTGGATTTTTATGATTTAAGTTTAGTACTGCTGTTTTTATTCCACTAAAACTAAAATCTAAATTTTCAAAGTATGTTTCTGGTAATTTTATAGTAGGCTTACCCTCTTTTGCTAATTTATCAATTTTTGGTCCTCCTGGATATTCTAACCCTATTACTCTTGCTACTTTATCAAAGGCCTCTCCTATTGCGTCATCTCGTGTTTTTCCTAGAATTTCAAATTCATTATAATTTTTGATATGTACTAAATGTGTGTGCCCACCAGAAATTATCATACATAAAAATGGTGGTTCTAATTGTTTATGTGTAATATAATTTGCTGAAATATGACCTTCTATATGGTTTACTCCTACTAATGTTTTATTTAATGCAAAACTTAATGCTTTTGCATAAGATACTCCTACAAGTAATGCTCCTACAAGTCCTGGACCATAAGTACAGGCTATAACATCAATATCTTTAAATGTCATATTTGCTTGTTTTAATGCTTCTTTTGTAACTTCTGAAATTACTTCAATGTGATTTCTTGAAGCAATTTCTGGTACTACTCCACCAAATTGTTTATGTATTTTTATTTGAGAATTTATAACATTTGATAAAACTTCTCTACCATTTTTTACTACTGATACAGAAGTTTCATCACAACTTGATTCAATTCCTAATACATTTATATCTTTCATCTTAAATCTATCCTTATTTTAAATACTATAAAGTGCTTTTTGCATTTCTTGTACGATTTCAATAGTCAATCCATAAGCAGTAGAATATTTACCTTCTTTTAAGTGCACAAATGGTGCATTTGTAATTGAAAATCCTCCACAATATGTTAATGGTAAACTATTTTTTAGATAATTTTCAAGTGTTTCATTTGATATTTCATCTATACTCATTCTTGCTATGTCTGTATAGTTTATTGATTCAAGAATTTTCATTCCATCTGCTAGTAATACTGCATTTCCAGTATATGCGTAAATATCATCTCTACCTTGCATACTTTTTATAATTTCTCGTGCTTCTTCCATATTTTTAGGCTTTCCATACATTTTTCTATCAAATATGATGTTTTGGTCTGCTGCGACAATTAGTCTTTTTCCTCTGTCAGATGTTTTGTTTAAAACAACATTCGCTTTTCTCATTGCTATTTGTGCTAATTGTACTCTAAACGGTTTTGTTTCATCTGAGCTTTCATCTGCATCACTAACTATTACTTCAAATGGAATATCTGCATCTATCATTTGTTGTTTTCTTGTTAGTGATTTTGATGCTAAGATAACACGTGGAATCCTTTTTACAATATTTTTAAATTTTTCTGTAAGTTCCTGTGGGTCATCATAAAAAATAACTTCTTTTGCAATGTTTTCCATTGTTGTTGAAATATCACTTCCAGTTTTAGCAATTAAATAAACTGGTATATTTTTTGCAAATGTATATGCTGCTCCAATTCCAAGTCCAACACCTTTTTCAGAAAATTCACAAATTAGCATATCACATTTTTCCATTGCTGGAAATGCAAAATCAGTCATTAATTTTTTACCAACAGGGATGTCTGCTTGTCCCCATTTTTCAACATCTCTTGCCATAACAATATTTTTAATTCCTGCTTCATTAAGTGCTTTTGTAATTTCTTCTACTTTTTTCTTGTCTTCTTCTCCATCGTGAAATTTTAAAGACATAAAGGCATAGTATTCATCTTTTTCCCTTTGAACTGGTATTTTTACTTTTTTTGCTTCTTCCATTAGTACATCTCTCCTTTTTTATTTTTAAAATAATGAAAATAATAAACTTACTCCATTAAATATTCCTGTATAAATCCAGTTTATAACAGGTGAAATTATTATTCCTGCAAGTCCTGTAATCCATATTCCTAAAAATATATAATAAAATATCATTTCGTGTTCTTCTATCCAGTTTCTTGCACTATATGACATAAAATTTTTAAATATTTTTGAATCGGTCTAGCGGTGGTAATGGTAATAAGTTAAATACTCCTAATCCTATATTTAATATTGCAGTATATTGTATTGCTAATAAAATATAATATCCTAATGTACTTATTATAAATGAAGTATCTGCAAATTTATATATTAAAAAATATATTATTGTAAATATTATTGCAAGTACTATATTCATTGCAGGTCCAGCAATTGATACAATTGCTTCTCCTTTATCCATTGAAATATCTCTATTGAAATTTCTTGGATTAATTTGTACTGGTTTTCCCCACCCAAAATTTGCAAATATTAATAATACAAATCCGACAGGGTCTATATGACTTAATGGGTTTAGTGTTAGTCTTCCTTGTATTCTTGGTGTTTCATCTCCTAATTTGTCTGCTGCTAATGCGTGTGCGTATTCGTGAAATGTAATTGCTATTATTACTCCTGGTAATGTTAATATTAGACTTAATATATTGTTTATTCCAAAACTTCTTAATCCCATTAATATAAATATGGCTAATATTATATATATTACTCTTTTATCAGAATTAAAAAACATTGTAGTCTCCTTTCTTTATATAAAATAAATATTACATTTATAATTCATCTATTTTGAATAATAAATAACCTTCATATAAATAACTTGTGTCTATACCTTTCATATATATTTGTCTATCATTTATCTTATCAGTTAAACTTTTTTTTAATAATTCTTTTATTTCTGTATCTTTTATAGGGCTTCGTTCCATTGCAAGTAAGTAATCTTCTTTATTAATTTTACTCCAATCGATTACTACATTTAATTCTTTTTTCAATATTACATCAAGCCAAATTCTTGTACTTCTTCCATTTCCTTCTCTAAATGGATGTGCAATATTCATTTCTACATATTTTTC
>CANOPV010000031.1 GCA_947568605.1 uncultured Clostridium sp. | reverse complement strand
CGTCTTTTACCTTAGTTTTGGCATTTTTTACGATATTATCACATAATTGGTGGTCATATAATAGTGTTAATATAGAATCTGCTATTGAATTTGCATTTCCTGCATAACATTTCATTCCATTAACTCCGTGTTCTACTACTTCATTTAAGCCCCCTACATCTGAAACTACTGTTGGTATACCTGCAAGCATTGCTTCTAATGCTACTATTCCAAAAGGTTCATAAGTACTAGGAAATACTGATATATCTGCACATTTATACATTTTTAATAATTTTTTAGATTCTAAATATCCTGTGAAATATACTTTATTAGATATTCCCATTCTATTTACTTGTTCTCTTAATTCGTCTAGCATTCCGCCTTTTCCTGCTATTATTAATTTTGAATCATTATATCCTGAAAGTATTTTTGGCATTGCTGAAATTAAGTGTTGTATTCCTTTTTCATATACTAATCTACCTGTATATAATATTATTTTTTCATTGTCTCTTGCATATTGTCTCCTGAATTCATAATCCTTTTCTACGCCACTAAAATTTGTTAAATTTATTCCATTTGGTACTACATTTATTTTTTCAAATGGTAATCCAAATAATCGTTGTAATTCACGCTTCATAAAATTGCTATTAACTATTACTTCATTTGATTCATAAGTTAGCATCCATTCTGTATCATTTATATATCTTTGTGTTTCGTCGTGTATTCCACTATTTCTACCAGATTCTGTTGCGTGTATTGTTGATACTATTGGAATGTCATAAGAATTTTTTAATGTTTTTGCTGAATATGCAACTAGCCAATCGTGTGCGTGTATTACATCAAATTGTCCGTCTTTTAACATTATTTCGTTTGCTTTTGCTATCATATTAAAATTTAATTGCATTACCCAATCTATAAAGTTATTTGGGTTTATCATATAGTTATTTACTCTATATACTTTTACTCCTTTATCGTCTTCAAATTCTGGTGTATTTCCTTCTTTATATGTTATAACTGTAACATCGTGTCCGTCTTTTATAAGTCGTTTTGATAAGTCATTAACTACTCTCGCTATTCCTCCTACAATTCTTGGTGGATATTCCCAAGTTAACATTAATATTTTCATTTGCAAAAGCTCCCTTCAAATTTCTTTCGTTATTGGTTATATTTTATACAATTTTTTTACAAATGTAAACACTATTTTACAAAAAAATTAAAAAACTGCTAAAAAGTTTTTATACCTTTTAGCAGTTTTTGGTCAGTTACTAGATTTAAATAATTCGGTAATTGGTATTGTTGTCTCAGGTGGAACAATGAAAATATACTTACTTTCCATTTCTTTCTCTGGGAATGTCCATATAGAACCTTCATAGTAACGATGTTTAATAATTAAATATGGTTCTGTAATTTTCTTGCTTTCAAAAACTTCAATAGACATATTACGTTCACCCCAAAGACCACAAAACGAAATGTCTTCTAAGTTGTTTTCTGTTGTTCCTAAAACAGATTTGAAAGTACGTCTAAAAATATATCCTGTTCCTGTTTGTATCAGATATTTAGGATTCTCTTCCTCATCCAAATATAATGGAATCAATTGTTCTTTTGATGCCGTTTTCCATTCAGAGTACTCACCAGAAGGAATTTCATTTGCTATAGTTATTGCAGTTCCAGCTATTATTGCAGCCACAATAACAAATATAAATTTGTTATATTTAATACCTATTGCCGTTAAAAATATCGCTATTACGATTCCAAGTATTGATAATACCATATAATCACTTTTCCTTTCTTCATTACGAAGTTACGCTTAGGTTTTTTATATGTAAATTCTAGCCTGACCTACTAGAAATTTAAAAGGAAATTTATATTAAATAGCACTTTGCTATGTTTTTATTATATCATATAATTTACATAAATGTCAAATTTTATGATTTTATCAGTACTTTTTAAAATAGGCAAGCCTGAATATAGGTATTATTTTCTTCTTTTTTAGGCAACATATTTATTAATCTTTTACTAATCTTTAAATTATTATTTATAAATTTTTCAAAGTCTTTTATTTTTGTAAAATTATAAAATTTTTTATTTTCCGAATAATATAAAAAAACATCTTTATTTAAGTTTAATAAATTAATTATATTATTAAATGTTCCCTTACTTTTTCCATTCCAAATCATAAAACCAATATCTGCTTCTTCTGCCATTTTATAATCTTTTTTTGTATAGAATTCAAATCCTGTTATATTTTTATTAACTTGTACATTTTCTATTTTCCATCCGCCATAATTGTTTCTAGCAATTCCATTACTAGCATATATTTTAACATTTTTATATAACTTTTCTTGTAAAAATTTTTGTACACTACTATCTATTCCTTCTGCATCTCCTATTAAAACATCATATTGCTTTTCACAAATATTATTTAATTTAATAGTTATATTTTCATCTAATTCTTTAATTACTCTTGGACCTGCTATAAAAATTTTCAAAATTATACCCCCTTTGTTTTAGTCATAACTAAACAATATATCTTATTTACTTTAATATCTTTTCTTAATACTTTACATACTTCATTTAATGTTGCTCCTGTACTATATAAATCATCTATTAACAATATGTTCGTACTTTCTTTAAAATTATTTATTTGCTTTATACTTCCTTTTATATCATATCCATCTTTAACTTGAAAATTTGTTTTCTTTATTAATATATTTGTTTTTAATTCTTTATTTAAGTATTTTGCTATTTCTCGTGAAATTTCAAATACTGGTTGATATTTTCTTTTCTTATTAGAGGGTGGAATTGGTAAAATAACATCAATTTTTTCTTTTAAGTTTAATATATCTAAATTTTCTTTAATTAAATTTAATATTTTACTTAAAGCATCTTTTTTGTTCTGATATTTTAATTTATATATCAATTCTCCTAATTCTGTTCTTTCATTTTTAAATATCTCTCTTCCTTTTTCATCATATCTTAAAAGTATACTTTTTATTATATGATTATCTAACACAACACCTTTATCCCAAGCGCCATAAATTTCTGTTGGATGTAACAATATTTTCTCCTTTCACTTTATCATTTTAATTTTTAGTTTACAATACATTTTTGATAAAATTTCACTATATTTTTGATTTGTTTGGCAGAATTGCCTGAAAAGTTTTTTATGTATTTCACAGTTGTAATTAATAATAAAAATTTCTATTACTATTTATATATTATAAATTTGTATTTGTCAATAAAAAATATAAAAATTTTTATAAAAGAAAAAACTGCTAAAAAAGTATTTTCATACAATTTTAGCAGTTTTTTGGTCAGCTATCAGATTCATTTAGATTTTTAGTCGTTGTCGTTTCAGTAGAAACGTATTCTGTTATAGTTCCAGTAGGAACATAGAAAGTGTACTTAAATTCTTGTTCTATCGTAGGAAACCATATAACCCCTATATAGTAACGATATTGAACGCATAAATATGGTTCTATAATTGAACTGCTTTCTACAATTTCAATAGTAATAGGATTTTCTCCCAAAAGACCACCGTTTGGACCAATGTATTCTAAATTCTTTTCTGTTCCAAATTCAGATTCAAAACCTCGTCTAAACCGAATTCCCATTCCTATTTTTTGTAAATAGATTACATCCTCTTCGTTATCCAAATTTAGTTGTATTAATTGTACTTTAAACATTGCTTTCCATTCATCATACTCTCCATAAAATGATACAATAATTATAGTTATACCTAATATAACTATAATTATAATAGGAATAATATCATATATTAGTCCATGTTTTTCAAATATTACACAAAGTAATGATATGGTTCCAAGTATTAATAATACTTCAATAGTTAATCTTCCTTTCTTCAATTAGTTACACTTAGGTTTTTTATATGTAAATTCTAGCCTGACCTACTAGAAATTTAAAGGAAATTTATATCAAATAGCACTTTGCTATGTTTTTAATCATATCATATAATTTACATTAATGTCAAATTTTAATAATCTCTTTTTTTATCTATTTTTCTACATAAAAGATTTTCAACCTTTCCTTTGTGATATTCTTCTTCAACAGGAAATTCTTCAAATGCTTCTTCTACATCTTTAACTCTTCAAATTTATATGCTAATTTCATAAAATCGTTTAATCCATCTTCTTCCATATATTTACTTTTTTCTTTTTGTCAACATTATATATGATTTATATCTATTCGTCAATAAATTTTTTATAATTAACTAAATTTCTCGTTTTTGCATATACTAAATATTATATTTAATTTTTAGGAGGATTTTTTATGTGTGGTTTTACAGGTTTTTGCAATATTAGTAAAAATATGTTAAGTGATGTACATATTTTAGAAAAGATGACTAGAACTTTACAAAAGCGTGGTCCTGATGAAGAATACTTTTATACTCATCCTCACGCCTTACTTGGTCATCGTAGACTTATAATAATTGATGCTAAAAATGGAAAACAACCTATGAGTTTTAAAATAGGTGATACTACCTATACCATTATTTATAATGGTCAATTATATAATGCAAAAGAATTAAGAGAAGAATTAGAACAAGCAGGTTATGACTTTGTTGGTTACTGTGATACAGAAGTTGTATTAAAATCATATATACATTTTGGAACAAATGTATTTAAACGATTAAATGGAATATTTAGTTTTGCTATTTGGAATGATACAAAAAATGAATTAATATTAGTACGTGACCATTTCGGTATTAAACCTTTATATTATACTATTACTGATAATACTATAATATTTGCATCTGAATTAAAGGCTATACTTGCACATCCTAACATATCGCCTAAATTAGATAAACAAGGAATTTCAGAATTATTTGGGTTAGGACCTTGTCATACACCTGGAATTTCTTTATTTAAAGATATTTATGAATTAAAACCTGCTCATTTCCTATTATTTAATAAAGATGGTATTCATATAGATGAATATTGGAAGTTAGAAAGTAAACCTCATACAGATAGTTTTGAAACTACTTGTGATAAAGTCCATTTTCTATTAGAAGATTCAATTCAAAAACAATTAGTTTCAGATGTGCCATTATGTGCTATGTTATCAGGTGGTTTAGATTCTAGTATAATTACTGCTTATGCTAGTAATTATTATAAAGAAAATGATATGCCACCACTAGAAACATTTTCAGTAGATTATGTTGATAATGACAAAAACTTTGTTAAAAGTGATTTTCAGCCAAACTCTGATAATTACTATATAAATATAATGGTAAATAAATTTAAAACTAACCATCATCAAATAGTAATAGATACACCAGAACTTGCAGATGCGTTAGAAGATGCAATGGTAGCAAGAGATTTTCCTGGTATGGCTGATGTAGATTCTTCTATGTTACTTTTCTGTAAACATATAAAACAAAATGCTACTGTATGTTTATCAGGTGAATGCTCAGATGAAATTTTTGCAGGTTATCCTTGGTTTTTTAGAGATGATGCTTTAAAAAGTAATACTTTTCCTTGGTCTATTGCAATTTCAGAGCGTCAAAATCTACTAAATTCAGATATTTCTAGTAAAGTTAATTTAAAAGATTACATTGATTACAGATATAATGAAAGTTTAAATGATATTAAAATTTTAGACACAGATAGTCCTGAAACAGCGGAAAAAAGAAAGATTTCGTATTTAACTACTCGTTGGTTTATGCAAACATTATTAGATAGGTCTGATAGAATGTCTATGTTTAATGGTCTTGAACTTCGTGTTCCATTTTGTGATTATAGAATTGTAGAGTATTTGTGGAATGTTCCTTGGGATATGAAAGCATTAAATGGTCGTGAAAAAGGTTTATTAAGATATGTGGTTCGTAAATTATTACCAGATGAAATTGTAGATAGAAAGAAGAGCCCTTATCCTAAAACTCATAATCCTACTTATTTATCAAAGGTTAAAGATATGTTGAGCAAAATAATGGATAATCCTAATGCTCCTATTAATAATCTTTTAAATAGAGATTATATTTTAGACATTTTAAATACTGATGGTAAGGCATTTACTAGACCTTGGTTTGGGCAACTTATGACAGGACCTCAGTTAATGGCTTATCTTTGTCAAGTAAATATGTGGCTTGAAAAATATAAACCTGAAATTCAATTATAATAATTGCAAAAAAACTTTTTTCGATATTTTTCTTGACTATATTATGTTTTTATGATATTGTTTATGTATCCTTTATAGGATTGACATAAGTGCATTCCTAGAGTAGTGGCGAGCGAAATAGGAAGAACCCATCTAACTCTAATTGAGTTATACAAACGCCCGTCGATGCAATAGTGTCGGCGGTGCCTTTTTTATAATAAAATAAAATCAAAATACAATTCGAGTTAAAAGATTATTTTTTTAATGAAATTATGTGACAATATGACTTTAGTCTTTGGAGCCAATGAATTAAAAAAATAATTTTAACGAAGAATTGTAGTAGAAAATAGAACCAATAGAGACTTTTGTTAATTTATTCTCTACTAAAATATCTACATAATATTGCTTCTAATCCTAAATTTAAGTCTATTTTTCCTATTTTATAATTACTATCTAAATTAATTAATTCATCAATTATTTTTCTCAATTCTTCATCTGTAAAATATTTTGCTTGTACTTTATATTTGTTTATTAAAAACATTTGATTTGGTTTTAAATTTAAACATTCTGCTAAATTTCTATTATATTTTTCAGATAATTTTACAATATATAATTTTTTTAAATGATTATATAATGTTATTAATATTTTTTGAATTGGTTCTTTATTATATATTAATCCATTTAATGTATCTATTGCTTTTTGTATATTCTTATTTCCTAAACTATCTGTTAAATCAAATATAACGCTATCAATTTGTTTGGTTGATAATAAATATATATCATCTTTTTTTATTTCTCCATTTTCACCAACATATTCTATTAATTTTCTAATTTCATTTATTAAGTCTTGCATATTAGTTCCACAGGTTTCTATTAAATATTTTGCAACATTATCCTCAATTTCTACTTTATATGATTTACATATTGCTTTTAATCTATTTGTTATCTGAATTGGGTTTTGTCTTTCAAAACTACAAATTATTCCATATTTTTCTATTGTTTTATATAATTCATTTTTTTCTATGTTTTCTTCTATAAATACTATAATATTGCTTTCATTTATTATATCTATATTATTATTAATATAATTAGATATTTTTGTGCTTAGTTCTGTCGTAATTGAATTCTTTTTTTTAGTATCTTTACTAAATATGCCTGTATTTTTCACTATTATTAATTTTTTTTCATATCCAAATGCTGGTGTTTCTATATCTGAAATTAGTTCTTTAACATTTGTTTCATCTATTTGTATATAGTTTATTCCTTTTACGAGTTCTCCAAAATTTAATTTTATTTTTTTTAAAATTGTTTCTAGTAAAAATGTTTCTTCACCATATAACAAATATATACTGTTTAATTTTCCATTCTTTAATTCTTTTTCTATTAGTTCAATTATCATTTTTTCTCCTATTATATTTGCTTTTTTATATATTTTTTGCTCAGCTACCTTCGGATTAAAATTATTTTTAACTAAAACATTCAATTTTTCATTAAAATTATTTTTTGATGAAATAAAATATTCAATTCTTCACTAAAATATTTAAAAATATGCTTTTGGCTCCAATCGCTACGCTTTGCTACGCGAAGTTGTCGCACGCAAAAGCATATTTTTAAATACCTTTTAGTTCGAATTTCATTAAAAAATAGTAAAAATAATTTTCGCATCACGCTTCGCTTTAAATTATAATTAAAATACTATCTTTTCTAAACAATGCATTTATATAAAATTAAAATAAAATAATTTACAATTTTTCTGAAAATTTTGCTGAGTGAGCGTGGCAAATTGCAATTGCCATACTGTCTGTTGTATCATCCAATTTTGGTAAAGTTTCAACATTTAAAATTGTTTTAACCATTTTTTGTACTTGCATTTTATCTGCTCTTCCATATCCTACTACTGCTTGTTTTACTTGAAGCGGTGTATATTCATAAGTAGGTATTCCCCTTTGACATCCTACTACTAAAATTACTCCTCTTGCTTGTGCAACATTTATTGCGGTTTTAGCATTATTATTAAAAAATAGTTCTTCAACAGATATTGCATCTGGTTCATATTCATCTATTATATTATTTAGGTCTGTATAAATTTCAGATAATCTAAGCGGAAATGACATTTTAGCATCTGTTTTGATTGCTCCACTATCAATTAATTTAAATTTATTACCTATATAATCAATTACGCTATAACCAGTTATTCCATAACCTGGGTCAATTCCTAAAATTCGCATTTTAAAATTCCTTTCTGTTTTTTTATTAAGTATATCCTTCGAAGAACGGACGACTACTAGTCGCCCCCTACATTTCTCTACAATTTATAATTATTTAATAATTTATAAAACTATCTTCTTAGAGCAAAGCGTGAAGCGAAAATTATTTTAAAGAAAATTTTATATTAATTCATTCCATAACCTTTTTATAGATTTTTTCAAATACAATTCGAGTTAAAGGATTATTTTTTTAA
>CANOPV010000030.1 GCA_947568605.1 uncultured Clostridium sp. | reverse complement strand
CAATAATATAAAAACTACAGCTAACTTATTTTTAAATATAAAAGATGTGCAAGGTAATTTCTTATATACGATTGATAATAAAGTTCTATGCTATTTAAGAATATATCCAAAAAACTGTAAGCTAATGTCAAAAGAAGAGCAAGTTGCACACGGACGAAGTATAACAAGAAATTTTGCAAGTGAATTAAAACCATTAAAACTTTATTTTACAAACAGACCAATAGATTTAAGAAAAAATCAAGATTTTCAAGCAAGTCTAATGGAAAAGGAAAAAGAAGCTCTTAAATTTTCACTATTGGATAAAAGAAGTAGAAGTTTTGGGGTGTTATCTACAACAGGAAAAGCATTAGAAAGCGAAATATACTTAATGATTTGGGCTGAAAATGATGAATATGTAGAGCAGGAACTGGTTAAAAGAATAAATGAAATACGAATGAAATTAACTAATAGTGGATATAAGACAGAAGTTTTAGATGAAAGACTGATTATTCAATTAATAAATAGTTACAATAATCCAGATATAGCTTATATAGAAGATCAAAATTATTTAGAAAGTCCATTACAAGTTAAAATTTAACAAAAAATTACGAATGATAAAAATATATTAGCGTTACGCTAATGGAAAGAGAGTTACAAATGAAAACAAAAGAAATAGAAACAATGCCTATTAATCAGGAGTTATTAGCACTTATAACTCCACAAGGTATTGAATTAAAACATAATAAAGTGCAATTAGGAGAGTATCAACACAAATTGCAATATGTAAGTTCTTATCCATCTGCAGTAAATGTTGGTTGGTTATTGAATTTAAAAGATATACCAAATACTACTGTAAGCCTTGTAATTACACCGATAGAGAACGTACAAGAATATGTTGAGGGAGTGTCAAAAGGTTTAACAACAGATAAAAATATTTTCAATACCACAAGCAATGAAGCATTGAAAACACAAGCTGAATTTAAAATAAAATCTGCTGAAAAAATCATAAAAGATATAACTGTCGATAATATCCCATACGTTAATGTATCTTTTGTATCTAATACAATAGGAGAAACAGATAATAATTTTAATGAAAATTGTAGAACAGTAAGAAACAAAATAGCAGGAATGGGATTAAAAGCTAGAGTACCTGCATTTATTCAAGACAAAGCATTAAGACAAAGTTCTCCTTATGATACATACTATGAAGATATTAGTAAAATATCTAATAAAACAATGAGCCTGGAAGCTCTATTCTTAGGATTACCCTTTTCTGGAAGTGGGTTAGTAGATGTCGAAGGTTACTATTTAGGAACTGATGAAGATGGAAGAATGATTGCTTTTTCCCCATTTTTTAAGGGAAATGATAGAACAAATTCAAACATTGTTATAGAAGGTTCTAGTGGTTCTGGTAAATCATTTCTTGCAAAAAAAATAATGCTTAATGAGTGGTTGAATGGAAGTAAAATTTTTGTAATAGATCCTGAATCTGAAATGCGTCCAATGTGTAAGTTATTAGGTGGGAAATGGATTGATTGTAGTGGTGGAACTGGAAATAATGTGGGTAGAATTAATCCTTTACAAGTAAATCCACTTCCTGAAACAACAACATTTGAAGATGATGAAAATGGAGAATACACTTCAAGTAAATCAGCCTTAGGATTACACTTAGATTTTCTAAGTACATTTTTTAAATTATATTATCCTGAAATAACATCTTTACAAATGAGTTTACTAATGGAGATATTAGAAGAATTATATAAAACTTATGGTATTACTTATGATACAGATATTACAAATATGACTTCAAAAGAATTTCCAATTATGCAAGACCTTTATAATTTGCTGATAGAAAAAGTTAAGGCAAATACAGAACATAAGAAAGAAATAGAAGAAATAAGAGCAGTAGTAAGAGAACTTTCAATTGGTCATCACGGAGAAATATTTAATGGATATACTTCATTAGATTTAGATAGTAGTTTTGTATGCTTAGACGTTTACAGTTTGCAAGGAGCTTCTGAAAAAGTAAAAAGATGTCAATATTTTAATATTTTAAGATATTGCCAGGATCAAGCATTTAGGAATCGTGAAGAAAGATGTTACGTTGTTTGTGATGAAGCCTATTTATTGGTAGATAGAAAAGTACCACAAACAATTGAATTTTTGAGAAATTTTTGTAAGCGTGCAAGAAAATACGAATGTGGACTTATGGTTATTACTCAAAGTTTAGTAGACTTTTTAGCACCAGAAGTTCGTATGTATGGACAAGCTTTCCTAGATAATTCTACATACAAATTCTTTTTCGGAATTGATGGAAAAGATTTAGAAGAAGTTGTGAATTTATATAACTTAAATCAAGAAGAAAAGGCTATATTAAGCCAAAAAGATAAACGGACGTGGATTGTTTTTCATAGGTTCACGGACATACTTTAATAAATGTAAAAGCATTAGAATGGGAAAAGGAATATTTAATTGGTGGTGGAAGATAAATGTCAGATAACAAGGCAAAAGATTTAACAGAAACAGTATTTAGTTTTTTATCAATAAAAGTAAAACTAATAATAATTGGTATTTGTATAGGTGTATTAATTATATTTATTGGAATATTTGGATTAATAGGAGTATTTAGTTCCTCAAATGCTAATTCTGATGATGAGAGTTCAAGTAGCTCTGTTTCATCAGGAAGTTCAACAGAAGTGGTACGAGATACATATAAGTATATAGGAGCAAAATTCAATATGCCATTTGAAGCGTGGAATAGTACAAAAGATGTAATAACATCAAAATTCTCTCCTAGCAGAACAATAACTGTAAATGGAGTAACACAAACAAAAGCTCACACAGGAATAGATCTTGTATGTATATCAAAAGCAAGTCCAAAAATATGTGCTTCTCTTCCAGGAAAAGTGGTAGTTGCAAATCCAGGTTCGACAGGATATGGAAATTATGTAGTGCTACAACATACAGCAGATGATGGTTCTATCTTTTATACTCTATACGGACATATGATACAAGGCTCAATTCAAGTTGCAGTAGGAGATGAAGTTGAGCAAGGTAGAGTATTAGGAACAATGGGGAGTACAGGCAACAGTACAGGAAACCATCTTCATTTTGAAGTTAGATTAGGAACTAATTCAAGTAGTAGTGCTGTTAATCCGTTTCCATATCTATTTGGGAGTTCACAAAATAAAGGATAAGGAGTAAGAAATGAAAGAAAAACAAGAATTAAAAAAACAATTAATAATATTAAGTATAGTTTTACTATTTGTAATTGGAATAGCAATTATTCTAAATATGAAAGATAGAAATACAGAAAGTTATACTAAAATAAAAGATTCAACATCATCACAACAAGAAAATGTTCAAAATACAAGTGTAGATGATTTTATGGATAGATTAAAAGGTTTAGTAGAGGAAAACGATAATACTATAACTAATAAAACAGACGATCAAAGCACAATACACTATGAAAATACAGATATAATTCAATTAGATACAGGAGAAATTGTTTTGTATAGTGAAGAGGAACAAGATAATCAAGACTTTCAAGAAGAATAATAAAAGGAGCTGTAACAATGGAGAATGATAGATTATATAAGAAATATATTTATATTTCAAAAGAGCCAAGAGCAATTATAGAAGAATATTGCAAAGAACATAGAATTAACTTAGTAATGAGATTCATAAATGAATATAACTTAAAAAAGTTCTTAGAAACGGAACTTAGAAATTTGAATGGAGTTGATTATTTAATTATAGATTTACAAGCAATAACAACTTCTACATCAGAAGATGAAATTACAAGCTCAATAGAATTGATAAGAAGAATGTATAATGTTAGAATTATCATTTTAGCTGAAGGCTATAAAGAAGGAAATGTTTTATTAGGAAGATTATTCAATTTAGGGATTTATAATATTATTACAGCTAAAAATGATGTAATATTTGCAGATGAAATTGAAAAAGCTTTTTCGATTGAAGGAATGACTTTTGGTAATGCAATGAAATATAAAATTAATGACAATATGTTAGTAATAAATAAAACAACAAAAGTAGTTAAAGAAAATATAAAAAGAGTAAAACAAACTATTACAATTGGAATAGCAGGAACAGAACGTCATATTGGAGCTACAACAGTTGCAATAAATATAGTCAAATATTTATCAGAATTAACTAATGTTACAGCTTGTTATATAGAAAATAATCAGCATAATTCTATATATAGCTTAGTTGAAGATGAATCAATTCCTACCATTTATAATGAGGTATTAAGAAAGATTACATATAAAGGAATAGACTTATATCAAAGACCAGAAAATTTGGCAGATATATTAAAATTTGAATATGAATTTTATGTGTTTGATTTTGGCAATTTTGATGAAATGAGTAAAGAGGAAATATCTTCATTTTTAACGAGAGATTTAAAAATAATTGTTTCAGGAAATAAGGCGTGGGAAATAAACAAACTAATTGAAACATTTATGATTATAGGCGAAGATATTAATTCGTATTTAATGTTTAATTTTGTTAGAAATGAAGATAAAGAAAACTTTAAAGAAAGCTTAGGAAAGTTTTGGAAAGAAAGAGCTTCATTTAGTGAATTTGTTCCAGAACCATTTATTATAGGTAATAAAAGTTTTTATGAAAAAGTATTAAAAGATTATTTATTAAATACCACTATTGAAGAAATAAAAGATAAAAAAGGCTTGTTAAATATATTTAAAAAGAAAAGAGATAAAGAAGATGTTAAGAAAAAATAAACCAAAATCCATATATGATAAAGCAGTAGAAAAGAAAAATGAAAATATAGAAAAAGAGAGATTATATAAGAATCTCAATTTAGATAAAGATAAAAATACTATTGTTTTTGAAAAGAAAACAAGTACAGGAATAAAAGTATTAAATTTTATTGCAGATTCAGTAGGAAAGATTATTGAATTATTAATACTTTTAATAGTTTTAGCATTATTAACAATTGGAGCAACTGTTTTAATTAATCCAGAACTAAGGAATAATCTATTGGAAATACTAAACAATATTAATTTCTTGACATAACTTTTTGCAAAAAGTTTGCAAAATCCTGCAGTATACTTTAATGATTCAGGGTGTTAAAATATAGATACAAACTAAGAAATAGATATACTTTTTAGATAAGTATGTAGAGTAGAGCTATATTTTAAAAATGAAATATTATTCTTGCTCCTTTCAATAATATTTGGTAATCCCCTTTTATATTTCTTGATCTGCATACTTATCTAAGGAGTATATAAAAATAAGGAGGGGAATATGAAGAGAAAGATTATATTGATAAGTATTATATTACTAGCAATAATTGGAATTATCGTAGGAATTATAATATGTATTAACCAGGATAAAACTGATTATGATAGAATTTATCTTAATTCATTAGAATTTGATGGAAGACTTGCAGAATATACATTTAATCCAAAATTAGATGATAAGGGAACATATAAAATCAAATTTAAAGTAAAGGATAACTTAAAAGATAATGTTCACATAAGTTTATATAAACTTGAAAATGGAAAAGAATTAAATATAAAACTTGATGATAAATTGGAATCCGAAGAAATTGAAAAATTAAATGAATTGAATTTAAAGCTAGTGATATATAAAGAAAAATCTTATAATATGCTAGATAAAGACTATATTGATATAGGCTATTTATCTATAAATAATGCTAACTAAAGATAAAATATATATAAGATACAAAAGATAAAATTAATAAAATACAAAAGATGAAAAAGTCAGGAATTTAGGTTCTTGGCTTTAATTTTTGTATTTTATATATACTTTTCATTATAGGAGTGATATAATTACTAATAGTAAGAGAAATAGTAATTTTGAGAAAGGAATTTATATATGTGTAAATGTTGTGAAGAAATAGAAAATTGGAAAGAAATTAATCAAAATAATGAAAATATAACAAGCAAAATATTCGCCGAATTGTCTATTCGTAGTTGGAGAAAAGGAGAGAAAAAAGTTAGAGGAAATGAATTTAGTAATGTAACTACTAACCAATACGAATTAAGGTATTGTCCTTTATGTGGAAAAAAACAATAAGAATAGTAAATGCTTTTTATAATTTAATTAGAACTAAAATAAAATTAGTAATTTATCGAGGAGATAGAAATGAGAATTTTTAGTGCATTAATTTTAGGATTGATAAGAAACATATTTCCATTAATATTAGCATTATTTGCTGTAATAAGGGTATCGAAAATACAATCAATCAGTAGAAAAAATAAAATTATATTAAGTATTATTATCTTATTTTGTATATTTATAATAAGTAATTTGATTTGGCGTTATCAAGGGGATTTTGAAACAATTCTTATGCTATATGCGATTTTTATATTATTGGTATACATAGGACCAGTGGTTCTGTTAGTATTTGCTATAAAATGGATAATAAAAACAACTTCTATAAGTAAAAAATTTAAAATAATACTGCTTGTTATTATTTCAATTTGTGTTTGTATTATTCTAAGTAATTATAGAAATGAAACGATTGATGAAAAATATATAAAACTAAATGAAATTGTTAATAATGAAAGTCTTATTGGATTATCAGAAGATGAAGTGGTTGAATTATTAGGAAAACCAGGTTACATAGATACTGATCCTAGACAAGGATTTACTTTTTATGAATATGGTGCAGGAACAATATATGAAGAATGGTTTTGGGGAAAATGTTATAAAACAAAATATTATCGATTAACTATTTTATTTGATAAAAATGGTATTGCAAAAATTGCTTCTATAAAAGACATTACAGATTTATAGAAGATTGTACTGATTAAAAGAGATCAGAGAAAAATTACAAATTGTCGAGTAGGAGAAAATGATTTGAAAACCTTAATAATTTATGCTAGTAAAACAGGAACAACAGAAAAATGTGCTAAAGAAATAAATAGGCAGTTAAAAGATTCTAAAATAGTAAATATATTAAATCAAAATGAAGATATAAATGAATATGATTTAATTATTATTGGTACGCCAATTAGAATGGGAATGATAGACAAAAAAATAAGAAAGTTTTTGATTAGTAATATTGAAAATTTAAAATCAAAAAAGGTAGCATATTTTATTTGTTGTGGTTTTAATGAAAATTGGAAAAGTTATTATGAACAAAATATTCCAAAAGATTTATTAGATACTGCTATTATTTATGATACTTTTGGAGGAGAAATGGATATACAAAAACAAAAAGGATTCGATAAATTTATTACAAAGATGGTAAGCAAAAACATAGAAAAAGATAAAGAAATAAAAATCTTAAATGAAAATATTGATAAATTTATAAAAGCATTAAGTTAGTGAAAAATTACAATAAGTAGAGAGGGGTGATTTTTATGCCTAAAATACATTGGATAGGAATTATAGAAGAAAATAAAATAAGAGAGTATCAAAGAGGCAGTTTAGATTCTAAAGCAATAAAAATTAAAATGCCTAAAAATATGAATGAACTTATGATTAAAGGGTTACCATTTTTGATTCCTGCATTTATTATTATGTTTGTATCTATGAATATAAAAACTGTTATAAATCAACAAAATATAGTTAATAGACCATTTATATTAGTTGGTGCGATTATAGGCTTTATTCTTTTATTAGTACACGAATACTTACATTCAATAGTATATCCAAAAGAAGCTAACTCTTATATTGGAATTGCAAAACCTATTACATTTGTATCTTTAACATCATATCCATTATCAAAGAGAAGATTTATTGTTATGAGTTTGTTACCATATATATTAGGAATAATTCCTCTTATATTATTTTGGTTATGCCCTGCAAGTTTAACAGAATTAAATGGTATATTTTTTGGAATGGCTTGTATGGGAATGGCTAGTCCTTATCCAGATTCATATACAGTCTACCAAATAATAAAACAAGTTCCTGAAAATAAGAAAATACAAAATTACGAAGATGATATTTACTATATTTAGTAACAAAAAATTACAATTTGTGATTTTGTTACTTATATTTAATAAAATTATAAAAAATTGAAACTTTTTTGAAAGTTACTTGTCTGTTATAGTGAAAGCAGGTAAAAAATGGAGAAAGATGTAGATAAAAAATTATATAATGATTATTTAGATGGACAAAAAGAAGCTTTTGAGTTCTTATATAACAAATATAAAAAAAGAATTGAATATTTTATTTTTAATATTGTAAAAGATTATCAAAAAGCAGAAGATCTTACACAAGAAACTTTTATATATGTTATGCAAAACAAAATGAAAGAAAATGTTTCTTTTAAATATTATATTTATATGGTAGCAAAAAGTAGAGCAATAAATCATATAAAAATAGAAAAGAGAAGAACGGAAATAACAGAAGAATATTTATATAATTTTACTGAAAATATTGAAAAAGATGTATTAGAAGTTATAACTAAAGAAGAAACAAAAAAAGAAGTTATTGAAGCAATAGAATTGTTAGATGAGAAATACAAAAATGCAATATATTTAGTAAAAATTGAAGAATTATCTTATGAAGAAACTTCCAAAATACTAGGTCAAACTCTCCAAAACACAAAAAACTTAATTCATAGAGGTAAAAAAGAATTAAGAAGAATCCTGCTAAAGAAAGGATTTGATGATATGAATAAAATACTAAAAGTAGTTATTGTCATTCTTTGTA
>CANOPV010000029.1 GCA_947568605.1 uncultured Clostridium sp. | reverse complement strand
GAGGAACACCATCATACATAAGTTCAAATTATATTGTAGATTTAATAAAAGAAATAAAAGAAAAATATAAAATAACTGCTGATGCTGAAATTACAATAGAAGTAAACCCAGGAACAGTTACGAGAGAAAAATTAGAAGATTATTATAATATTGGAATAAATAGATTAAGTATAGGTTTACAATCAGATAATGACGAAATCCTAAAAAAGATTAAAAGAATACATACATATTCAGAGTTTTTAGAAACTTATGAATTAGCAAGAGATATAGGGTTTAAAAATATAAATATAGATTTAATGCTAGCACTACCAAATCAAACAATTGAAATTTTAGAAAATACAGTAAATAATATTATAAAATTAAAACCAGAACATATATCTGTATATTCTTTAATAATAGAAGAAGGAACAAAGTTAGAAGAACAAGTTAAAAATAAAGAAATTAAATTACCAAATGAAAATACAGAAAGAATAATGTATAATTTAGTAAATGAAATTTTAAAACAAAATAATTATATTCAATATGAAATTTCAAATTATAGTAAGCCAAACTTTAATTCAAAACATAATTTAGACTGTTGGAATCAAAAAGAATATATAGGCTTTGGAGTAGCCTCTCATTCATATATTAATATGGAAAGATTTTCTAATACCGAAAATTTAGAAGAATATATAAAAAACATTGAAAATGAAGAGATACAAAAAAACTATATAATAAATGAAATTCAAGATAAAACAATTCAAATGAAAGAATATATGATGTTAGGTTTAAGAAAAATACAAGGAATAAGCATATCAGAATTTAAACAAAAATTTAATGAAAACCCAATATATTTATATAGAATAGAATTAGATAAATTAGTAAAAAAAGAATTAATAGAAATAGATTTTGATAATATAAAATTAACAAAAAAAGGTCTAGATTTTGCAAATTTGGTATGGGAGGAATTTATATGATTAATAAAAATATAGTTATAGGAATAGAAGGTTTAGTAGGAGCAGGAAAAACATCAATTTGTATAAACCTATTAGAAAAAATACCAAATTCAATTGTATTACACGCAGGAAATATATATAGAGCAATAGTATATGCAATATTAAATTCAGGAGTAAAATTAGAAGAATTAGAAAATACAATGTCAAATGTAGATATTAAAGATATAATAGATATATTTAATATACAAGTAAAAGTAAATAATAGACAAACCTGTGTATATGTAAATGGAAATTTAATTGATGAAAAAGAATTACAGTCTGAAAAAACTTCTATGGCAGTTTCAATTGTAAGTAATAAAGCAAATAATAAAAAGGCATTTGAAGTCGTAAGAAACTTAGTAGAAGATTTGAAACAAAAATATAATGTAATTTTTTCAGGGAGAGCCTTAATGGAAATATATCCAAAAATAGATTATCATATTTTTATAACAGCAGACTTAGACGAAAGAGTGAATAGAAAATATAAGCAATATAAAGGCAAAATAAGTAAAGAAGAATTAAAAAACCATATAAGTAAAAGAGATGAACTTCAAGAATTATCAGGGTTTTATAAAAAGTATGAAAATACAATTATAATAGATGTAACAAAATGTAAAAGTGTAGAAGAATCAACAAAAAAAGTATTAGATATTATAAATGATATCTAAATGCAAGTAACACATTAACATAAATAGTTGCTAAAATTAGAAAAATATGGTATAATGTTGTATAGTTAAAAATAATGTCATAAAATATTATTTTTGGAGGTATTATATGGATGAAATAGATATAATAATAATAGTAAAAGAATATTTGGAATGGATAAAAAATAATAAATATGAAATAACAGGAATACATAAAATCCCTAGAACTAGAATTAGTAAGGATGGAAAACCATTACCTAAAGAAGAATTAACAACAGACGAAAAACAAGAAGTTAGAATAAGTAAAAGATTTGAAGAAAATTTAAAATTAATAAATATTGTTGAACAATATGCTTGTGTTAAAATAGAAAATGTACCAGAAAAATATAGAGAAATGATAGAAATAATAAAAAGTGCAAGTGTATTTCCAATGTATATGGAATGGAGAAAAAAACATTTTGATGAAGAAACACAAAGATATAAAAAACCAAGAGTTGTAATTTTTAGAAATGGAAAAAGAATAAAACCAGAAGAAATGACTTTTGAAGAAAAAAAAGAAGTAGAAATTGCATATATATGGAGAAATCAATCAATAGAAAGAAGAATTATAAAAACATATAAGGAAAAAGCAATATATGAGATTCCTGAAAATTATAGAGAAATGATAGAAGAATATAGAAGAGTAGATGAAAACTTACAGAATAATGAAATAGATGAAGAAATTGCAAGAATAAAATCGTGTACACAAGATTTTATTAATAGAAATTCATCAAGAATCAAAATGAATAGAGAAATTGAAAAATCTTATATTGATAAAAGCGAACAAGATGAAGAAGAAAGATAATATAGAAAAAATTACGAAAAAGAAAATGAAGTTACAGAAAATGTCGGTGTAAATGTCGGTGTAAATTCAACACAAAGAAAAATTTTAGAGTTAATAGGACAAAATCAAAATATAACTCAAAAAGAAATTGCATCCAAATTAAAAACTACTGTAAGAACAATAGAAAGAAATGTAAATATTTTAAAAGAAAAAGAAATATTACAAAGAATAGGAATAGATAAAGTGGGGTATTGGAAAATAATATAAAGTAAATATATTATAAGAAGGCAGGTATTAGTTTGAAAGAAAAATATTTCATTACTATGTGTGCCTTACGAGCGAAGCGAGAAAGGAATAAAATTTAATAAGAGATAAATCTGTAAAAATTGTATTATTTTAACCCCATAAAAAGTTATAATATTTGACAGATAAGGAGGAAAAATGTTTAAATTAGTATCAGAATATAAGCCAACAGGAGATCAACCTGGTGCAATAGAATATTTATCAGAAGGAATAGAAGAAGGCAAGAAATTTCAGACACTTCTAGGTGTTACAGGTTCAGGAAAAACATTCACAATGGCAAATATAATAGAAAAAGTACAAAAACCAACCCTCGTACTTGCCCATAACAAGACATTAGCAGGTCAACTTTATTCAGAATTCAAAGAGTTTTTTCCTGAAAATAATGTTGAGTATTTTGTATCATACTACGACTATTACCAGCCAGAAGCCTATATTGCCTCATCAGATACATATATAGAAAAAGACTCATCAATAAACGATGAAATAGATAAACTAAGACACTCAGCAACAGCAGCACTATTTGAAACAAAAGATGTCATAATAGTAGCATCAGTATCTTGTATATATGGTTTAGGAGATCCAATAGACTACGAAAATATGACAATATCATTACGACAAGGAATGAAAAAAACAAGAGACGAAATATTAAGAAAATTAGTAGAAATGCAATACACAAGAAATGAAGTAGACTTTAAAAGAGGAACATTTAGAGCAAAAGGAGACATTATAGAAATATATCCATCAGACTCAAACGAAAAAGCAGTAAGAGTAGAAATGTGGGGAGATGAAATAGAAAAAATATCAGAAATAAATCCACTAACAGGAAAAACAATAGACACAAGAACCCATATACTAATATTTCCAAACTCACACTATGTTACATCAGGAGACAAAATGGAAAATGCAATAACAACAATAGAACAGGAATTAGAAGAAAGAATAAAATACTTTAAATCTGAAAACAAACTAATAGAAGCACAAAGAATAGAAGAAAGAACAAACTTTGATATAGAAATGATGAAAGAAACAGGATTTTGTCAAGGAATAGAAAACTATTCAAGACACATAAGTGGAAGAGCACCCGGAAGTGCACCATTTACTCTATTAGACTATCTACCAAAAGACTTTTTACTACTAATAGACGAATCACACGCAACAATACCACAAGTTAGAGGTATGTATAATGGAGATAGAGCAAGAAAAGAATCATTAATAAAATATGGATTTAGATTACCATCAGCCCTAGACAATAGACCACTTAAATTTGAAGAATTTGAAGGAAAGATAAATCAATGTATATTTGTAAGTGCAACACCAGCAGACTATGAAAAAGAACATTCAAAAGAAAATGTAGTAGAACAAATCATAAGACCAACAGGCTTACTTGACCCAGAAATAGAAGTAAGACCAGTAGAAAATCAAATAGACGACTTAATAGAGCAAATTAGAATAAGAGTAGAAAAGAAACAAAGAGTATTAGTAACAACACTTACAAAAAAGATGGCAGAAGATTTAAGTTCATATTTAGAAGGAATAGATATAAAAGTTAGATATATGCACTCAGATATAAAAGCATTAGAAAGAATGGAAATAATAAGAGACTTGCGTATAGGGAAATTTGATGTATTAGTAGGAATAAATCTATTAAGAGAAGGACTAGACATACCAGAAGTAGCATTAGTTGCAATATTAGATGCAGATAAAGAAGGATTTTTACGTTCAGAAAGGTCATTAATACAAACAATAGGACGTGCTGCAAGAAATACAGAAGGAAAAGTAATAATGTATGCAGATGAATTAACAGAATCTATGGAAAAAGCAATAACAGAAACAAACAGAAGAAGAAAGATACAAAGTGAATATAACAAAGAAAATGGAATAACGCCACAAACAATACAAAAAAGCATAAGAGACACAATAAAAATAACAGTAGTTGAAGACATACAATCAGAGTATGATATAGATGAAGAAGAAAGTATAGAAAAAATAATAGAAAAACTAACAGATGAAATGTTAAAATGTGCACAAAATATGGAATTTGAAAAAGCGGCAGAATTGCGTGATAAAATAAAAGCCCTAAGCGAAATTTGAAAAATAATCGGCATCTTGCTTCGTTATTTTAAAATTGTAGAGAAATGTAGGGGAGAAATCGTAAGACGCGACCAAATTTCGCCCTAAACAAAAATTATAGAAAAATTAAATTTACACATTTAGGGGCGATTTTAATCGCCCACACATCTAATGCTAGACCAAATAAAATATTATAGAACATTGAAAGGATTAAAAAATGTACAATAGTTTAGAAGAATTAGAAAAAGACATACAAGGATGTAAAAAATGTAAATTATGTAATAACAGAACAAATATTGTAGTAGGAAGCGGGTTCAAAAATGCAGACATAATGTTTATAGGAGAAGGACCAGGAGCAGATGAAGACATACAAGGAAAACCATTTGTAGGAAAAGCAGGAAAATTAATGGATATGGCATTTCAAGGCTTAGAAATAAATAGGGAAGAAGTATACATAGCAAATATTGTAAAATGCAGACCACCAGGAAACCGAAATCCAGAACAAGATGAAGCATTAGCCTGTTTAGACTATTTAAGAACACAAGTAATGCTTGTAAAACCTAAAATAATAGTATTATTAGGAAGTGTAGCACTAAAAAACATCTTAGGAAAAGAATATAATATTACAGCATCAAGAGGAAAATGGATAGAAAAAAAAGAAATATGGTATATGCCAACATTCCATCCAGCAGCACTATTAAGAGATGATACAAAAAAAATAGATTTTTGGAATGATTTAAAACTAGTTAAAGAAAAAATAAAAGAAATTTAGATAAAATTTTCAGAACCCTCTGGCACTTTGTGCCACCTCCCTTAAATAAGGGAGGCAAGATTGTAGAGAGATTGTAGGGGCGAGCAGTGCTCGCCCGCACTTCGAAGAGATTGCTTAATCTTGGCCCCTTTAATAAGGGGGCTGTCAGCGAAGCTGACTGGGGGTTCTATAATATAATTTTAATAAAAAATGGAGAACAAAAATGGAAGAAATAAAAGAAAAATCAAATTACTGTTTAAGTTGTAAAAATAAACCCTGTATAAAAGGATGTCCCCTAGAAAATGATATAACAGAATTTATAAAACACATAAAAGAAGAAAAATATGAAGAAGCATACAAAACATTATGCGAAACCACTGTATTATCATCAATATGTGGAAGAATATGCCCACACGAAAAACAATGCCAAGGAAGTTGTATAAGAGGAATAAAGAAAGACCCTGTAAACATTGGAAACTTAGAAGCATTTATAGGAGATATGGCAATAAAAGAAAATTGGAAAATACCAAAATTCAAAGAAAATGGAAACAAAAAAGTAGCAATTATAGGAGGGGGACCAGCAGGGCTAACTGCAGCAGCATTTTTAGCAAGAAATGGCATAAATGTTACAATATACGAAAAATATGATAAATTAGGAGGAATATTATATAAAGGAATACCTAAATTTAGATTAGATAAAGAAATTCTACAAAATACTATTTCAAAAATATTAGAATTAGGAATTAATGCAAAATACAATATGGAATTAGAAAAAGATTACACATTAGAAGAATTACAACAAAAATATGATGCAGTATTATTAACAATAGGTGCAAATATTTCAAGTAAGATGAACACAGTGGGAGAAGAGTTATTTGGAGTATATGGAGGAAATGAATTATTAGAAAAAGAAAATTATCCAGACTTTAAAAATAAGGTTGTTGCAGTAATAGGAGGAGGAAATGTTGCGATGGATACTGCAAGAACAATAAATAAATTAGGAGCAAACAAAGTATTAGTAATATATAGAAGAAGTGAATCGCAAATGCCTGCTGAAAAAAAAGAAATAGAAGATGCAAAAAAAGAAGGGGTAGAATTCTTATTTCAAAACAATATTGTAAAAATAATTGGAAATGAAAAAGGACAAGTTAAAAAATTAGAATGTATAAAAACTGAACTAATAAAAAAAGAGGGCGAAGAAAGACAAGTACCTGTAAATATAGAAAATAGTAATTATATTATAGATGTTGATTATGTAGTAAGAGCAGTAGGTTCAAAAACAGATAAAAAAATATTAGATAAATTAAATTTAGAATTAGATAATAACAATTATGTAAAAGTAGACGAAAATTATATGACATCAAAGAAAAATGTATTTGCAGCAGGAGATTTAATAGGAATAAAATCAACAGTAGCGTGGGCTGCAAAATCAGGAAGAGAAACAGCAAAAAGTATAATAAGAAATTTTCAAAAAAATATATACAAAAATACATAACTAATGATATAATTTAAAAAGAAAAAACAAATTAATTTGTTTAAGAAAGGAATTTTAGGTAGAAAAATGGGAAAAATTGTTTTATTAGATGAATTAACAATAAATCAAATAGCAGCAGGAGAAGTTATAGAAAGACCAGCATCAGTTGTAAAAGAAATGGTAGAAAACTCAATAGATGCAGGAGCAACAAATATAAATGTAGAAATAAAAAATGGTGGAATATCATACATAAGAATCACAGACAATGGAAAAGGGATAGAATATGATGATATGGAAATGGCATTTGAAAGACACGCAACAAGTAAAATTAGACAAGCGGACGACCTAAAATTAGTTAAATCTATGGGGTTCAGAGGAGAAGCATTAGCAAGTATTGCATCAATTGCAAATGTTGAGATGATATCAAAAACAGCAGATAGACAAACAGGAAATAGAATTGTTGTAGAAGCAGGAAATGTTTTAGAATTTGAAGAAACAGCGTGTCCAGTAGGAACAACAATAACAGTCCAAAACTTATTTTTCAACACACCAGTAAGATATAAATTCCTAAAAAAAGATTATACAGAATCAGGATATATAGAAGATGTAATTACGAGACTTGCATTAGTAAACCCTAGAATATCATTTAAACTAGTAAATTCCGGAAAAACAATAATTCAAACATCTGGAAGTGGAGATATAAAAGATGTAATATATAGAATATACGGAAAAGATACAGCAAGTGCAATATTAAGTGTAGATTATAACTATGATGATATACACATAACAGGAATTGTAGGAAAGCCAGAAATTGCACGTTCAAATAGAAGCAATCAATTATTTTTTGTTAATAAAAGATATGTAAAAGACAAAACACTATCAACAGCAGCAGAACAAAGTTTTAAAGGTTTACTTCCAATCGGAAAATATGGATTTATTATTTTAAATATAGAAATAAATCCAAATAAAGTAGATGTAAATGTTCATCCTGCAAAATTAGAAGTAAGATTTGAAGAAGAAAATAAAATATTCCAAGCAATATATCATTCAATAAAAGATACTCTATTAAAAGCCGAATTAATTGCTAATACTGAAAAAGACTCAGAAGAACCAAAAATTAATAGTTTTTCAAACTTATTTAAAAAAGTAGAAAAAGAAAATTCTACAAACATTTCAAGAGAAGAAGAAATAAAAGCAAAATTTAATAAACTATTAGAAGAACTAAATGCAAATAAAAAAATCGATTTACCAAATAATATAGCAATAAAAAAAGAAAATATAGAAAATAATGAGCAAACTGAAAATGAAGAAGATATTTTTGAAAATCAAGTAAGAACACCAAAAAACAGTATTTTAGAAGTTGCAATAAATAATGTTAATCAAGGACAAAGTTTAGATAAAGAAGAAATAGAAGAAAATATAGAAGAAATAGAAGATTTAGAAAATATTAACGAAACAGAGCAAGATGATTTAGTAGAAGAGATATTTAAAAAAGTAAATTTAGAAAATGATATATTAGAAAATGAAAATAATGATATAGAAAATGAAGATATTAAACAAGAAATACAACAAACTGAAAACATAGAACAAGAACAAGATATTGACTATGACGAAATGTTTAAAA
>CANOPV010000028.1 GCA_947568605.1 uncultured Clostridium sp. | reverse complement strand
ACATTGGTGTTATAACTCCTGATATTATTTCTCCTTGTACTGTTAATATTGTTAAGATTTGAATTAATTCTATGTTTTGATTTGGTATCCACGCAGTGTAAAAAATTGTTCCAAATACTATTAAATAACTTAATGGTATATTTGAAAATAGTCCTGTTACTTTCATTGACATTTTTAGTTCTTGTACTAATTCTTTTATTTGATTTTTTGCATAATATATTGTTAAGTTTGGCTGAAATATTGATGAAATTGATGCAAGTAAATTTGATATTACTCCACTTAATGTTTTGGCTACTGAAAGTTGTCCCATTGCTTCTGAATCAATCCAAATATTGCATATTAATAAATCTAATCCATCAGATAATATTTGACCTAGTTTTGTAACTGTATTCCAAATTCCAGATTTTATAATTGTTAATATTTTTTTTATTTCAAAATCTTTAATATTTACTTTTATTTCTGGTAATAGTTTTTTAGTATATCTTATATTGCATAAGATAAGAAAGATGCTAACTGCACAAGATGCTATACCTACATAAGATATTTTAGGTGAAAATATTGTGAATAGCAATAGTAGTATTCCTGCTTTAATTATGTATGATTCTATGTTTCTTCGTGATGATAAGTCTAATCTATTTCTTACAAATGTTGCTACTGAATATGTCGTGTTTATAATACTTAATGCAAAATTGAAAAATACTAAACCAAATAATATTTTTGTATCTAGCATAATTTCGTTTGGTATATCAATTATTTTATCTAAGAAAAATATCATTATTATTGATGGTACAAGCATTATTATTGAAATTATTAGATTTCCTACTAGTACAGAGTTAAAATATTTATTTGCTTCTTTTTCGTTTTTTCTATGTATTTCTATTGTTATAAATCTTCCTGCCATTGAATTTAATGCTATTGTAATTAGTGATGCGTAATTTACAAAATTGTTAGCCAATGATACAAATCCATAAGCATCTACGCCTACATTTTCAATTATATACGGTGATAAAATAAAGTTTATTCCTAAATTTACAATAAATGCTACTATTGTTGCTATCATATTTATTGCAAATCTTTTTCTATCTTCCATTGTTCCTCCTATTTGTATTAAGCATTCAATTCTTCACTAAAATATTTAAAAATTCGTTAAAATTATTTTTTAATTCATTGACTCTAATTAGATTTGCAAACTTGTCGCATAATTTCATTAAAAAAATAATTCTTTAACTCGAATTGTCTTAAAAAGCAATTTTTAAATACTTTCTAGTTCAAATTGCATTTAATATAAACTGTATTATTGTTTTACGAATAATCTTCCATATAAATTTGGAAATAAATATCCAAATAGTATTATTATCTTTCTTTTAATACTAATTTTTTTATTTATTAAATATTTTACACTTATTTTATATTTATTTAATAAGTCTTTTTGTACATCTTCTGAATTTTCTATATTTTTTTTGCATTTATAATAGCACTGTATTAAACTTCTAGAATATCTATAATATGCTTCTATATATAATTCTTCTTCATTTCTGTCTTTAAAAAATTTTAATTGTTCTTCAATTTCATCAATAAAGTCTAATCTTTTTAATGTGTATTTTTTATTTGTTATACTGTTTTGTCTTATATAATAATAATATAATTTTAAATTTGTTGTAACAATTTTTTTTGCTTCATAAAAAAGTTTATATGTTGTTGCTTCATCTTCGTGTAATTTTCCTTTTGGATATTTTATATCATTGAATAATTTCGTTTTATATAATTTGTTCCAAGCGACTGTATATTCTACATTTTCTTTACTAAATATTCTACAAATTGCTTCTTTTTCAGATAATTTTTCTTCTTTTATTTCTATGTTATTTTCAATATTTTCTTTTTTGTCATCTGTTACTATTTCATAAGAGCATTGTGCAATATTTGCATCATTTTCTATACACATTTTATACAAGATTTCTATAAAATTTTGTCCGTATATAATCGTCTGAATCTATAAATGCAATGTATTTTCCATTTGCATTTTCTTTTCCTACATTTCTTGCATCAGAAAGTCCTCCATTTTCTTTGTGTATTACTTTTATTCTTTCATCTTTTTTTAGATATTCATCACATAGTTTTCCTGAATTATCAGTTGCACCATCATCTACTAATATTATTTCTATATTTTTATATGTTTGTGATATTATAGATTGTATACATCTTTCTAAGTAATCTTGAACATTGTAAATTGGAATTACTATACTTATTAAATCATTTTTATCTGTTTCCATTTCTTCACCTTACTCGTTATCTTCTTCGTTAATATTCTTATTAAAAATATCTTTATATCCTATTGCAATTATTGCTAAAATCATTAATATAAATGATAATGCTTTCCAAATTCCACTTTCTAAAAGAATTATTGCAAACATCCCTAATGTTGCACTTAGTCCGTATAGTATTAGAACTGCTTGTTTTTGAGTGTATCCTTTGTCCATAAGTTTATGATGTAAATGTCCTCTATCTGCTGCTAGTATTGCTTTTAAAGATTTCCCTTTTATTATTCTTCTTACTATAGCAAATAAAGTGTCAAATATTGGTAATGCTAATATTATTAATGGTGCTATAACTACTACTGCTGTATAGGTCTTTGCTACTCCTAGTATTGATATTACTGCTAAACTAAATCCTAAAAAGTTTGAGCCTGTATCTCCTATAAATGTTTTTGCTGGATTAAAATTAAATGGTAAAAATCCAACTATTCCTCCTGCTAATGCTGTTATTAATATTACAGCAATTAATGGCGAACCATTTAATACAAATATTATTAATAATGATAAACAAGATATTAATGTTATTCCAGATGATAGCCCATCTAGTCCATCTATTAAGTTTATTGCATTTGTTATTCCTACTATCCATCCAATAGTAAGTATTGTTGAAAATGCTTCGTTTAGTCCTATTGTGTCTAACCACGGAATATCTATTACATCTATTTTTATTCCGCTTGCTACTACAACTATTGCTGCAAGTATTTGTGCAAATAGTTTTATTATTGCTCGTACTCCTTTTACATCGTCTATAAAACAGGTTATTCCTAATATTATTATTCCTATTATAAATCCTATTAGTTTTATATAATATTGTTCTTCTGCAAATAATTCTATACTTCCTTCTATACTCATTATTGATAATAAGTATATTATTGATACTATAAATCCTGCTATTACTGCTAGTCCACCGTAATCGTGGCATTATTACTTTATTTATTCTTCTTTCGTCTTTTGGGTCATCTTCTGCCCCTAATTTTTTTGCTAGTCTTATTGTATATGGCGTTATTACAAATGCTGTTATAAATTCTAATAAAAATGCTATTACTATATCTCCCCACATAATATATAACCTCTCTTTGTTTTGTTATTTATTTTTTTAGATTATATTATATGTAATTTTATAATAAAAGTATTATTTAGTAAAGGGGTTTTGGGAATTTTATGAAAAAAATAATATTTATACAATTATCACTTACATAAAATATTTATATTATATAAACAAAAGTGGCTTCGCCACGCGAGTAATTAAAATTGCTCCTACATTTTTCTACCTATTTATAAATAGGTAGAGCTTTCCTTAAAAAAAAAGCGTGATTTAATCACGTTTTTTAATATATATTTTTATACAATTTCTCTATTTCTTTCAATTAAAGTCTCCAAAATATATAGATGTAATTTTTATTTTCTCATTTTAAATCTATTGCTTAATTTCATATTTACCTAACTTTGCTTCAATAATAGATAATGCATCAATTGCTAATGGTTCAGTTTTTTGTTTACGTGTTGACTCAGTTATTCTTCCTGCTTCTTTATATATTTCATTACTAAATTTCTTCTCTCCTAGTTTATTTTTTATTATATATAAAGCATCTAATGCTGTAAGTCTACCATCTCCATTAGTGTCCCCATATATAACAATTGTATAGTCTTGAGAAATATTATTTTCTTCATTATATAATCTTAATGTACTTCCAGTAGATATTTTATCACTATTTATAATTTCTTGATTATCATCATATAAGTTAATATTATAAATTCCATCGAAATCCGCCATTTGTAAAAATCTATTTACTGTGTTATTTTTATAATCTACTCCCGTTAAAGTATACGTATTCTCCAATTTATTAATTTTAAACTCATCAGAATTTTTAATATTTGAAACTTCAATATATGCAGTAGTTTCATTTCCTGCTAAATCTCTTACTGTTACTATTTCTGTTGCATTTTCAATATATTTTTTGGTTAGTTTTAACTTGTCATTTGATAGAGTCCATCCTTTAACACTTCGTAATTCTTCATTTGAATTTATACTTACTTCTACATAAGTATTTGTAGTATTTTTTGTACTATATGTAACATTTATTTCTGGTTCCCAAATATCTGCTACATACTTCATTTCTCCTGAAATATATTTTTCACAATTTGTATGTTCGTATTTTATACTAACATCATTATCAGTAATTATTGCTATTACTGATGTTTTATCCTCAGTAGAAAAGTGGTACTCTATATCTAATTTTTTTAGCCTTTCCATTATAGTCGCATTAGCACTAATATATGAATTTGTTATTAATGCGTACTTTGGTGATAAACATTTTAGAAAGTTAGTAGTACTTGATCCTCCAAATCCATGATGTCCTACTTTCAAAAAGTCGACTTTTCCTATAATAGGACCTATTCTATCTTCATCTCCATCCAAATTATTAATGTCTCCAGCTAAAAATACTTTTTTATTTCCTTGTGTCAATAATATACCCAATGAATTTTCATTTTCGCCTTGTGTAACTATTCTTTTTCCATTTTCATCATATTGTATTTCCCAATTTACTATTTCAATATTAGCATTTCCAAATTTAAATTTTGTATTTTCATTGTTAAACGAATTTACATAATTATTATTGTATATTCTTTCTTCTTCACTAATAGTAGTTGATGGACCATAAAATATATATTTTCATATAATCTTTATACCTTTTTCAGCAGATAACTTTAATGCATTATCATAATTTGATTGGCTTATATATGAATTTACATATATTTTATCTATCTCTTTAATATATAATGTATCAACTTTTATATTATTTAGTAACATTTCTATTCCGCCAATATGGTCTAAATGGCAATGAGTTATTAACACAAATTCAAGCTTATTTACACCTTTATTCTTTAAAAACTCCAGCATCTCACTTTCTGTATGTGACATTCCAGTATCAATTAGAGCAAACTTTTTCTTTGTCGTTCGTACATCATAATTTTCTAGTAAAATACAATCAGCATACCAGTCACCTGTTTTTTCATATCTAATATTATTAATTTCTGATAAAAAATATAATTTAGTTACATTCTCATTAGAAACTCCAATTGATTTATTTGAAATCAAAGAAAACACTAATAAAAATATAATAAATATTACTTTTTTCTTCATTTTTCCTCCAAAAAAACTATTATTATTTTTTATTTTATACTAATTTATTTAATAAGTCAATAACAATTAATAAATCAATTTATTTAAATTTTTGTTATTAATCTTAACTATAATAATACCAATTATTATAGTTAAAAATATTGTTGTAATAAATATTATTGTATTAGATAAATTAAAATTATCTAATATACCTATAAATAATGGATGTACATAATATGTAAAATTTGCAATTCCTCTTGAATAATAAGCAAAATTTGATATTTTTTCATTATAATTCATTGGGTTTGTTAATAAATTTATCATTATAAAATATAGAAAAACATATAATGATAATGATATTACAACATTTTTTTGCAGATTTAAATGTATTACTAATGTATTTTCTATAATAAATAACAATATGCTTAAAATTAATAAGTTTCTTCTATTTTTTATATTAAACTTTTGTTCTGTTGAATTTATAAAATAACCTAATACAGTAAATGGCAATCCAGTTAAAAATATTCTTCTTATTACAATAAATTGTTGACCATTAATTAATTTATTAATTAATGGTATGTAATTACCAATTACATACCAAGAACATCCTAGACATCCTATAATATATAAAATAATAGAAATTATAAATAAAATTTTCACATGATTTCTTTTAATAAATATAGTTATAATTATTAATGAATACATTAATGCTGGAAAATACCATAATTGAATATATGAACCATAAATAAAAAAATTTTTAATACACTTTATTATAAAGTTATATATTGAATCATTATTTTTTAATATAATGATAAAGTCTTTAGCAAAATATATTATACTCCATATTATATATACTACCAATAACTTTTTTAATGTATTTATCAATATATTTTTTACATCATCACTATTTTTCAATTTTTTTACATAATAATAACCTGATACACAAAAGAAAAATGGTACAGCAATTCGAGGTATAATATAAGTAATAATATAACTAATATTATGATTTACTTCTACAAGTGGAACTGTATGTATTGATACAACTAAAATAGCAGAAACTAATCTAAAAATATCTATTGAATTATTTCTTATTTTCATATTTATCCCTTCTATTAAAATATCTAAATAATATATTTTATAATACTTTCATTTAGATCATATATTATTTCATATAAAACCTCATCTTCATTTTTAATATCAGTATTTATACATTTACATTTTTTATTATTTAAAAGTTCTTTATCAAATCTTTTTTTCATTAATTTAAACTTATCCTTATCTTCTATATCATCTTTTCTGCTTAAAGAAGATTCAGATGAACAATATAAATAATATATTATTTTTGGTCTTGGAAACATATATTTGAATAATATTTTATATACCAATTTAGAAAATTTATTTCTATTTATAAATATCTCGTCTACATATCTATCAAATAATACTATTTTATTGCTAAATCTACATTCAAAATATCTATATAACATTTCATAATATAGTATAAAAAATATTCTTAATTGATGTACAAATCCTTTTTTATTTGAAGAAAAGTATCTCTTGGCTTTTTTAGTTTTAAAATTCTTATATCCCATATATTGAACTATTGCTTTATCGGTCAATATTTTTTGAATATTTTCAATAGTCGTTGTTTTTCCTGTACCATCTACTCCAATTATACATATACTTTTTTTAGAAAGTCTTCTCCATATTTTTTTTATAATCTTTCTTATCTTAGTAAAAAAATTGCAAAATATATTTCTAAATATATTTGATTTTAATAAATTTAAATTATTTATATATTTTATATATGTTTTTATTTTATAATTTGTATTTTCTATAGTATCCTTACACATTTGTTGTATTATATTTTCAAAATAATCGGTAAAAATATTGGTCAAATATATAGTATCTTTATTACTTTCTAAATAATCATTATACATAGATTTTAATCTAACTTTATTTTTTTCTGTTAAAATACCTTTGTCATATAGAATATGTAAACAAAATAAAATTAATGCTGTAATTGTATTTGGAATATTTATATCTTCTCTTTTTCTTGTACCTTGTAATATTTTATTTTCGTACTTAAAATGTTTTAAACTAGTAGTATAATAAATTCCATATACAATATCTAACTTATATATTCTATTATCAACTAATATATTATACTGTTCATGTGGATATCTAGTTGTATTTATTTTAGAAATTTTCCAATTATTATCTAATAATATTTTTTTTAATTTTTTTCTATCTTCCTTCTTTACATATATATCTATATCTTGTGATTCATAAATTTCTTTAATAGGTATATATCCTCTTAATAATATATATTTAATATTTTCTTTATTTAATTTTATAAATATGTCTTTAATATCAAATTTATTTTTCATTTTTTTTTCCTTTCAAGAATTTTTTTGTTATAAGATTAATTATTATTTCTTTTTCTTCATTTACTAAACCAAATATAGTTATTAAAATTATATATATTACTATGCTAAAAATAATTACTAATATTAACATAAATAAATTTGATATAAATCTTTGCATTAGGTAAATAAATATATACATAATTATACTCGAAAAACAAATTAATAGTAATTTTAAAATATTTAATTTTATCTTAAATTCTTTTATAGTAAATACTATTACTAGAATAGTAGATATAAAATATGAAATTAATGTTGTAATAGCTGCTACTTCAAATCCATAAATCGGAATGAATATTATATTTAACCCAATATTAACTATTACTGATATAATCATAAATATTAAAATTTTATTTGTTTTTTCTTTTAGTTGCCAAAATTTATAAATAAAATTATTAAATCCTAAGAAAAATGAAGAAATAGCAATATACATTATTACATTTGCTCCAGATGAATAATTTTCTCCTAATACTGTTCCATATAAATTTTTTCTAATTCCAATTAATCCAAAAATCGCTGGTATTACTAATAAAGAAAAATAATCTAGTATTTTTCCCATTTGTTCTTCTGTCTCTTCTTTACCTTTGGTATTCCAAGTACTTATCAAAATTGGAAACATAGCTAATTGTAAAGAATTAACAATCATATTAATAGAACTTTCTGTAATTCTATATGCTATATCATATATTCCAACTTCTGTTGATGAATAAAAGAAATTTATTAAATATCTATCGGAGTAGTGCATTATCCAACTCATTCCCCATACTCCAATCATAGGTATTCCATATTTCAAAAATTTTTTTTGAAATTTCCACGAAATTAATTTAAAATCAAATTTCTTATATATTTTAAAAGTAAAAATCGCAAAGATTATAAAAAAAGCATTACTTATAATATTAGACCAAAAAATAGCATATATA
>CANOPV010000027.1 GCA_947568605.1 uncultured Clostridium sp. | reverse complement strand
GGATTTGCAGGCGGTCGTTTAGTTCTTTTTTCCAATAATAAAAAATTTATCAACACAAGAAGGACAAGTAGCCTTCAAAGAAAAAATAGAAACATCAGGAATATATGGTTTTTTAATATTATTTGGACTTCAAATTGCACAAATATTATTAGTAGTTTTACCAGGAGAACCACTAGAAGTATTAGCAGGAATGTGCTATGGAGCAGTAGGAGGAACAATATTTATACTATTTTCAGTATTTGTAACAACATCTATTATATATTTTGCAGTAAAAAAATATGGAAAAAAGTTATTATATCAATTCTTTGAGAAAGAAAAAATAGATAAAATAGAAAATAATAAATACTTTAAAAATTCAAAAAATATAGAAAAATTACTTATAATATTATTCTTAATAGTAGGGACGCCAAAAGATTTATTAACATATATAGGAGGTCTATTACCAATAAAACCAATAAAATTTATATTAATAGCAACATTTTGTAGATTACCATCTATAATATCATCTACAATAGCAGGAAGTAATATATCAGATGGAAATTGGAAAATAAGTATATTAGTATATGTTATAACATTTATTCTAACAGGAATAGGTATGTTTATATACGACAAAATTGATAAAAATAAAGAAGCAAAAGAAGCGCTAAAAATATTAAAATAAAAATGACAATTTATTCATTTACAAAAATTCAAAATAGTATATAATATAAATGGTGATAAAATGAAAAAGATATTATTAGTAGAAGATAGTGAAACAATAATAATGGGATTAAAATATTCATTAGAACAAGAAAACTTTAATGTAGAAATATCAAGAACAGTCTCAGAAAGTAAAAAAATAATAGAAGAAAAAAATTTTGATTTAATATTATTAGATATAACATTACCAGACGGAAATGGTTTTGATATATGTAAATTTGTAAAGCAAAAAAGTGATTTACCAGTAATATTTTTAACAGCAAGAGATGAAGAAACAAATGTAGTAATGGGTTTAGACTTAGGAGCAGACGATTATATAATAAAACCATTTAGAATAAGAGAATTAATATCAAGAATCAATTCAGTATTTAGAAGATATGATAAACAAGAAAATAAAGGAAATATTTTAGAATATAAAAATATTAAAATAGATACAAATTTAGCCAAAGTATATAAAGACGGAAAAGAAATTATATTCACGAGTTTAGAATATAAAATATTATTAATGTTATTTAGCAATCAAAAAAGATTAATAACAAGAGAAGAATTATTAGATAAAATATGGGATATAGCAGGAAATTTTGTAAATGACAACACATTAACAGTATATATAAAAAGAATAAGAGAAAAATTAGAAGATGAAGATATTATAAAAACAGTAAGAGGCTTAGGATATAGAATAGGTGATTAAATTGAAAAATAGAGTATTAAAACTATTAATAACTATATTAATTATTATATTAATTATAACTATTACAATGATTTATATAACAAATTTACAATATAAAAAAATAAATAGAGTAACAAATATAAATATTGCAAAAATAATATCTAAAATACAAGAAGAATCTCCAGAAGTTGAATTAGAAAATATAATAAAAATATTAAATAAAGATGATATTGATATAGAAGCAGGAAAAAAAGAGTTATATAAATATGGAATTAGATTAGATGAAATAAATAGTATTTCATCTGTTAATTTTCAAATGCAAAAAAATATAATGGTAAATTGTTTTGTAATTCTAATTTTTTCTATAATATTTATAATTATAATTGTAATTTATTTAAAATTAAGAGATAAAAAAATGAAAGAAATAACACAAACTATTCATCAAATAAATAATAAAAATTATTCACTAAAAATATATGATAATAACGAAGATGAATGGAGTTATTTAAGAAATGAATTATATAAAATAACAATAATGTTAAAAGAAGAAGCAGAAAAATCAAAACAAGATAAAGAGAATTTAAAAATATCAATTCAAGATATATCACATCAATTAAAAACACCGCTTACTTCAATAAATGTTATGTTAGATAATATAATTAATAATCCTAATATGGAAGAAAGTATTAGACAAAAATTTATATATGAAATAAGTAAACAAATTGATGGTATGAATTTTCTAATAATATCACTTTTAAAATTTTCTAAATTAGAAGCAGGAGTAGAAGAATTTGAAAAACAAAATATTAATATAAGTAAAATAATAAAAGAGAGTTTAGAAAACTTAGAAATACCAATAGAAATTAAAAATTTATCAATAATTGTAAATGGAGATGAAACAGCCAAATTTTATGGAGATTATAGATGGCAATTAGAGGCAATAACAAATATAATTAAGAATTGTATTGAACATACTCCAAACAATAAAAAAATTTATATAAATTATGAAGATAATAATTTATATACTAAAATTGTTATAAAAGATGAAGGAGAGGGAATAGCAAAAGAAGAATTAAAGCATATTTTTGAAAGATTTTATAAAGGGAAAAAATCATCACAAAATAGTTATGGAATTGGGCTTGCATTATCTAAAACTATAATAGAAAAAGACAATGGGTACATTTATTGCAATTCCGAAGAAAATGTAGGCACAGAATTTATAATTAAATATATGAATTAAAGAACCTTGCCCCCTTATTTAAGGGGGCAGTTGAGTTTGCACGACTGGTGGTTCTAAATTCATTTATTCTACTACGCTTTTTATGTAATAAAAAAATTCTTAATTTTTTATTAAAATTAAGTGACTAAATTTATAGTTTCAAAGTCATTTAAAAGACATTTTTAAGATTTATAATAAAAATATAAATTAAGATAAGAAAGGGATGTAAATAAAAATGGAAATCTTAAAAGTAGAAAACTTATGTAAGATATATGGAAAAGGAGAAAACGAAGTAAAAGCAGTAGATAACATATCATTTACAGTAAATAAAGGAGAATTTGTTGCAATAGTAGGAAGCTCTGGAAGCGGAAAATCAACCCTATTACATTTAATAGGAGGAGTAGATAGACCAACATCAGGAAAAGTCTACATAGATGGAGAAGATATATACTCATTAAATAACGATAATTTAGCAATATTTAGAAGAAGACAAGTAGGACTTATATATCAATTCTATAACTTAATACCAATATTAAATGTAGAAGAAAATATAACATTACCTTGTAGTTTAGATGGAAAAGAAGTAGACAAAAAAGAATTAAAAGATTTACTAGTAACACTTGGATTAGAAGCAAGAAAAGGGCACTTACCAAATCAATTATCTGGTGGGCAACAACAAAGAGTATCAATAGGAAGAGCAATTATAAATAAACCTGCAATTATGTTAGCAGACGAACCAACAGGAAACTTAGACAGTAAATCATCAGAAGAAATAATATCATTATTAAGACTAGCAAATAAAAAATATAATCAAACTGCAATAATAATAACACACGATGAAAAAATAGCACTAGAAGCAGATAGAATTATAAAAATTGATGATGGAAGAATAATAAAAGATGAAAGGAATTAGTAACAATGAATGTTTTAAATAAAGTAATCTTAAAAGATTTAAAATTAAACAAAAAAAGAACAATTGTTACAATCATTGGAATAATTCTTTCAACAGCATTAATATGTGCAGTAGCAGGAATGATAACAAGTGTTCAAAAAACATTAATAGAATATGCAAAAGATCAATATGGAAATTTTCACGTCACTTTTTGTGATGTACCAAAGGAAGAATTAAAATTTATTGAAGATAATAGAAATGTAGATACATATTATTTATCAGAAAAATTAGGATACAGTAAATTAGAAAATTCACAAAATGAAGATAAACCATATTTGAATATAATATCAGCTGATGAAGTATATCTAAAAAATATGGGATTAAAACTTATTGAGGGGCGATTACCTGAGAGTGATAATGAAATTATTATATCAAATACAATAATACAAAATGCAAAAGTAGATTATAAAATTAATCAAAAAATAACATTAGATATATCAAAAAGAATGGGTGAAGTAGACGGAGAAAAATTTGAATTAGATCAATCTAACCCTTATTTAGAAGAAAATAATGAATATTTAGAAAAAATATTTACGAAAGAATATACAATTGTAGGAATAATAGAAAGATTAAACTTTGATATTGAACCATACTCAGCACCAGGTTATACAATAATTACAAAACTACAGGAAATAAGAAACAATGCAAATATATCAGTATTATATAAAGACGTTTCTAAATACGTAGAATACACAGAACAAATAAACGAAATGCAAGAAGGAGATAAAACATTTTTTAGAGATTTAAGAAAAGCGTATAATAAATATAAATATGAATTACAATTTAATTCATCACTATTAAGATATGAAGGAGTAAGTTTAAGTGATAGTTCAATAACAACAGTAATGTCACTAGGAATAATTGTAATAATAATTATTATTGTATCAAGTGTATTTGTAATTAGGAATAGTTTTGCAATATCAATGACAGAAAAGATGAAAGAATATGGAATGTTTTCAAGTGTTGGAGCAACTTCAAAGCAAATAAAGAAAAGTGTATTATTTGAAGGATTTGTTATTGGAATTATAGCAATACCATTAGGAATACTAGGAGGAATATTTGCAATTGCAGTTTTACTATGGCTTGTAAACACTATTTTAGCAGAACAATTAGATGGTATGACATTTATATATAGTGTGCCAGGGATACCAATTATTGTTTCAATAATATTAGCAGGAGTTACTATTTATTTATCTGCTATTGGTTCAGCAAGGAAAGCCTCAAAAATATCTCCAATAGATGCAATTAGAAGTAGTGAAGATATAAAAATAAAATCTAAAAAAATAAGATGCCCCAAAATAATAAATAAAATATTTAAAATTGGTGGAGAAATATCATATAAAAACTTAAAAAGAAATAGGAAAAAATATAGAACAACAATAATCTCAATAATAGTAAGTGTAGTAATATTTATATCACTTTCAAGTTTTATGGACTTCACATTTAAAATGTCTGGCTCATATTACAAAGAATTGAATTATAATATGTATGTATATTCATATACAGATACTACTATTGATAAAATTACTGAAATATATGATAAAATTAGTAAATTAGATAATATTATAAATTATTCAATTCTAAAACAAGGTGCTCTAAAAGTATTGAATGCTAAATATACAGATTTTGCAAAAGAAAAATTGTATCTAGATTCAGATGAAATGTATTTAGCAATAATAGCAGTTGGAGATAATGCATATAAAGATTATATAAATAAACTAGGTGGAAATATTGAAAAATATTCGAAAGGTGGAATTTTAATAAATAGTACTTCACAATATGTTAATGACAAAATGGTTAATGGTGAAATATATGATATAAAAGCAGGAGAAAGTTTAAATTTATTAAAAGATAATGGGGAACAATTTTCAATTGAAATTGTAAAAACAACAGACCTTAAACCAATGGGACTAGAACAAACTAATTATGCATCTGGATGTTTAATAGTTAGTGACAATTTAATAAAAAATATAGGTTTAGCAAGAAGGGGTATAATGTATATAAATTCATCAAATACGACGAAATTAGAAGAAGATATAGAAAATTTAGACAAAGATATAGGAAGTTTTATAAATATTATAAATTATGAAAAAGAAGCAAAAGCTGAAAATGCAATGGTATTGGTAATATCAATATTCTTATACGGATTTATAACAGTAATTTCATTAATAGGAGTAACAAATATATTTAACACAATAACTACAACAATGAATTTAAGAAAAAAGGAATTTGCAATGTTAAAATCAGTAGGAATGACAACAAAAGAATTTAATAGAATGATAAGATTAGAAACAATATTTTATGGAACAAAAGCACTAATAATAGGAATACCAATAGGAACAATATTATCTTATATAATATATAGAGCATTTGATAGTAGTATAGAAATGGAATATATATTACCAATAAAAGCAATAACAATCGCAATAATATTTGTATTTGTATTAATAGGAATAATTATGAAATTCTCAATTAATAAAATAAATAAACAAAATATAATAGAAACAATAAGAAATGATAACATATAAAACCTATAAGTCCAAAAAAGTCATTAAAATATTGACTTTTTTGGACTTATATATTATAATTTAAAGAAGGAGGTACTTCTATGAATAGAGAAATTATAAATAATTTAATAAAATGGAAAGATTTAAAAAATAGAAAACCATTAATAATTCACGGTGCTAGGCAAGTTGGTAAAACATATATAGTAAAAGAATTTGGAAAAAAATATTATGAAAATTTAATATATGTAAATTTTGAAACTAATAAAGAATTAAGTAGTCAAATAGATAAGAGTATTGATGCAAAATTTATAATAAATAAATTAGAATTATTTTATGGAGAAAAAATAATTCCAGGAAAAACATTAATATTTTTTGATGAAATTCAAGCAAATGAAAGAGCATTAACATCATTAAAATATTTTTATGAAGATGCACCAGAATATCATATAATAGCAGCAGGTTCACTATTGGGAATTGCAATAAATAGAGAAAATTATTCATTTCCAGTCGGAAAAGTACAAATAATAAATATGTATCCATTATCATTTAAAGAATTTTTAATAGCATTAGGTAGAGAAGATTTAATAGAGGAAATAAAAAAACATTTTGATAATGATAATAAAATAGATAACGACATACACGAATTATGCTTACAATTATATAGAACATATTTAATAATTGGAGGTATGCCAGAAGTAGTTCAAATATATTTAGAAGAAAAAAAAATCATATCCACATTAGATATTCAAGCAATGATTTTAGATTCTTATGTAAGAGATATGACAAAATATGCAGATAACTCTGAATCAAATAAAATAATATCAGCATTTGATTCTATACCAGTTCAAATTGCAAAAGATAACCAAAAATTTCAATATAAAATAATTTCTAAGGGAGCAACATCTAGTTTATTTGGACCAGCAATATTATGGCTAAAAAATAGTGGAATAGTAAATCAAGTATTTAAAGTAAGTCCTAAAATACCATTAGAAATGTATAAAGATTTATCTTCATTTAAATTATATATGAGTGATGTTGGGTTATTCGTTAATAAAGCCAAGTATCCATTATATCAAATAGATTTAAAAACACAACCGACAATGATTTCTATGGGACCACTTACAGAAAACTATGTTGCAAATGAATTAAAAATTAATGAATATGATTTATATTATTGGGAGTCAAAGGGTTTAGCAGAAATTGATTTTATTATTCAGAAACAAACTGATATTATACCAATAGAAGTAAAATCTAGTATTCATACAAAATCTAGAAGTTTAGATATATATGTTAGAGAAAATAAACCTAAATATGCAATTAGAATATCAGAGAAAAACTTTGGTTTTGAGAATAATATAAAGTCTGTACCACTATATGCAGTATTTTGTATATAAAATTTGTGAACAAATTGTGAAAGTTTTGTAAAAATTAGCACTCTCTACTTGACTTTGCTAAAAATAGATGTATAATAAAATTATAAAAAGATATAATATAAATAAATTTAAAAAGAATTAATATATTATAAGGTTTTAAATCAAAAAAGCGGAGTCATACTAATATGCTTAGCATTTTTTGATTTAAAATAAAGAAGTAAGATATTGATTATTTTCAAATTAAAGGAAGGAAGTAGATTTATATGATGCTAATACCAAGAAGAAACGATTTAGATTTATTTAAGGAGATTTTTAGAGACCCATTTTTCACAGGAGGAGACGAAAGTAAATTAATGAAAACAGACATAAAAGAAACAGCAGACAAATATTTAATAGACATTGATTTACCAGGATATGAAAAAGAAAACATTAAAATAGAAGTTGAAAATGGATATCTAATTATTCAAGCAAAAACAGATTCAGAAAAAGAAGAAAAAGATGAAGGAAAATTTGTAAGAAAAGAAAGATATTTTGGAGAATGTTCAAGAAGTTTTTATGTAGGAGAAGATGTTGAAAGTGAAGACATAAAAGCAACATTTAGAAACGGAACATTAAAACTAGAAGTTCCAAAAAAAGAAGAAAAACCAGAAATACCACAAAAAAAATATATACAAATAGAAGATTAAATTTGATAACAAATAATAAAGCACGGTTATTCGTGCTTTATTATTTGTTATCAAATTTGTCTTAAAAATTTTTTTAAATCTCTTGCAATTTAAAAAAATAAAGAATACAATATAAAAATAAAATATCTACATATATTAATAAAATTGGAGGAAACCAAATGACAATATTACTAGATGCTATGGGTGGAGATAATGCACCAGAAGCGGTAATAAAAGGAGCAATTAAAGCAATACAAGAAATAGAATCAGAAATTATACTTATAGGAAATGAAAATATAATAAATGAAAAAATAAAACAAATATATAATAAAGAAAATATAAAAGAAATTTCAGATAAAATAAAAATATATAATACAACAGAAATAATAACAATGGAAGACACACCAACAGTCGCAATAAAAGCAAAAAAAGATTCATCAATGTTAGTAGGATTTAAACTATTAAAAGAAGAAAAAGGAGATGTATTCATATCAGCAGGAAATTCAGGAGCATTACTAACAGGAGCAACTTTACTAGTAGGAAGAATAAAAGGAATAGATAGACCAGCAATGGCACCAATGATACCATCATACAATAAAAGTGTAATGCTTATGGATGCAGGAGCAAACACAAATTGCAAACCAATAAATCTATTACAATTTGCACAAATGGCTAATATCTATTTAAAAAATGTATTTAAAATTGAAAATCCAAAAATAGGACTATTAAATATAGGAACAGAAGAAATAAAAGGTAATGAATTAACAAAAGAAACATATAAATTATTAAAAGAAAATAGTAAAGAATATAATATAAACTTTGTAGGAAATGTAGAAGGAAGAGACATTTTTGAAGGTGAATTAGATGCAGTAGTAACAGATGGTTTTACAGGTAATGTAGTATTAAAAACGGTTGAAGGATTAGGAAAATTCATAAAAAAATCTCTAACAGAAAACTTAAATAAAAATATATTAACAAAAATATCAGCAATACCAACACTACCCGCAATAAAAAAATTTGCAAAAACTATGGACTATAAAGAATATGGAGGAGCACTATTTTTAGGAGTAAAAAAACCA
>CANOPV010000026.1 GCA_947568605.1 uncultured Clostridium sp. | reverse complement strand
AATGTATCAGGAATACCAATCGTCGCGAAAAATCAAGTACATTGGGATTTTATAGATTATACAACATCAAAAACAAATGCAGAAAATATTTATACAGGAAGTAATTTAAAAAGTGGATTATTAACAGGAAAAATGTGGGATACGACAATGAAATGGCTAGAAAATACAGGAGTAAATGTACAAACAGATAGCAGAGAATGGGGAAATTATATTGATGCAACAGTTATGGTAATAACAGAATATTCAACAAATAAAGGAGCAAATTGGACAAGTGCAAGTTCTAAGCCTAATGGAAATAGTTATCTATTAAAATCAGGAAATAGTGAATTTACAAAGAAAAATAATATATATGATTTAGCAGGAAATATGCAGGAATGGACTACTGAGTTATTGAGTGATGTTTCTGTATTGCGTGGAGCAGATTACTATATGAAGGGGCTATCTTTACCAGCGGCGTGTAGAATTCCAGCCAATTCTGCTGAATATTTGGGAAATTCGCTAGGTTTCCGTGTTGCTCTTTATATTCAATAGAATTAAGTCTTGAATTAAAGAAATTTAGAATAAAAATTAAGTGCAAAAAAATAAAACTGTGTAAATTCAAAAAATTTGAATTACACAGTTTTTATATAAAACAGATGTTTTATATATTGACAAAACTATAAAAATATATTATAATAATACCCAGTGATTACCAAGAATGGTAAAGAAGAGATTAAAAAAATATAAAAATAATAAATAAAATTAAAAATTTTGATTCGGAAAAAATATATAATAAAATATAAATAATTATATACATAGTACGGAAATTTTTTGTATGTAAGTTTATATTATAGTTAATAATATTAATATAATAAATTAAGAGAATCAAGTAGTTTAAAATTTATTTAGACTAATTTTTTTATGTGCGAAATTTCTTCAAAAGAAAATAAAAATTATAAAAAAAGAAAGAGAGAGGATAAAAGTAAATGACAAAAGAAGTAAAAGCAAACAAGGAAAAGGAGACAAAATCTAAAGAAGTTATAAACAAAAAAAGAAAATATGAACCAAGAAAAGACAAAAAAGTTGTTGATAAAAAAGTTATTAATAAAAAAGAAAAAGACAATAATAACAAAATAGTAAAAAGAGAAAAAAAACCATATAATAAAAGAAATGATGGTTTTAATAAGGTTTCATTTAAAAAAGAAACATTAAAAATTATACCATTAGGTCGGACTATTAGAAATAGGAAAAAATATGACAATATTTGAATATGGAAACGAAATGATAATAGTCGATTGTGGAATAGCATTTCCAGAAGACGATTTATTAGGAATAGACTTAGTTATACCTGATATGACATACCTAGAAAAAAACCAAAACAAAATAAAAGGTTTAATTGTAACACACGGACACGAAGACCATATTGGGTCAATACCATATTTATTAAAACAATTAGATGTTCCAATATATACAACAAGATTTACAGCAGGATTAATTAATATAAAATTAGAAGAACATAAATTACTAAGAAAAACAAGATTAAATGTAGTTAATCAAGGAGAAACTATTAATTTAGGAAAAATGAAAGTAGAATTTATTAGAAGTTCACATAGTATACCAGATTCAGTAGCACTAGCAATCCATACACCAGTAGGAGTAATAGTCCACACAGGAGACTTTAAAATAGATTATACTCCAATAGATGGTCAAAGAATGGATTTAGGAAGACTTGCAGAATTGGGGAATGAAGGTGTATTAGCATTAATGTCAGATAGTACAAATTCAGAAAGAAAAGGATACACAATGTCTGAAAGCTCAGTAGGAGAAGTATTTGATAGACAATTTTTAAATTGTACTAAAAGAATTGTAGTTGCAACATTTGCATCTAATGTACACAGAGTACAACAAATAGTAAATTCAGCAGTTAAATATGGTAGAAAAGTAGCAATATGTGGAAGAAGTATGATAAATATAATAAAAACAGCGTGTGAATTAGGATATATGAATGTACCAGAAAGCACATTTATAGATATTGAAATGATAAAAAATTATACAGACGAACAATTAGTTATAATTACAACAGGAAGTCAGGGAGAAACTATGTCAGCATTAACAAGAATGGCAGCAGGAGAGCACAAAAAAGTAGAGATAACACCAAATGACTTAGTAATTATATCAGCTACACCAATTCCAGGAAACGAAAAATTAGTTTCAAAAGTAATAGATGAGTTAATGCAAATAGGAGCAGAAGTTGTATATAGTTCATTGGCCGACGTACACGTTTCAGGACACGGATGTCAGGAAGAACAAAAATTAATGTTATCACTTATAAGACCTAAATATTTTATACCAGTACACGGAGAATATAGACAATTAATAGCACACTCAAATACAGCAAAATCTGTTGGAATTGAGCCAGAAAATATTTTCTTAATGAGTAATGGAAGAATATTAGAAATGAATGAAGATATGGCAAAACTTGGAGGAACTGTTACAGCAGGAAGAGTCTTTGTAGATGGTTTAGGAATTGGAGATGTTGGAAGCATAGTTTTAAGAGATAGACAACATTTATCACAAGATGGTTTAATTGTTGTAGTAATTGCAATGGATTCAGCAACAGGAGAAATAGTATCAGGACCAGATGTTATATCAAGAGGATTTGTTTATGTAAAAGAATCCGAAAACTTAATGGAAGATGTAAAAAAAGTTTTAAGAGAAGAAATAACGTTATGCCAACAAAAACACGTTAAAGAATGGGCAACAATAAAAACTTCATTAAAAGATGCTTTAAGAGATTATATATTTGTAAAAACTAAAAGAAATCCAATGATTTTACCTATAATTACAGAAGTGTAACAAAAAAATTAAAGTATTCATAATATATATAAGAAAATTGTGCGTTTTGCTTCGCAAATATGCACAGTCCAAGGTAAATTAACCTTATTGTATACAGAAAAGTCTTCGATTTTCCCTATACAATAAAAAATAAAAAAAGGAGAGATATTATGAATACTTTATTAATATTTTTTGCTCTACCAATTGCGACAATTATACTTGCAATAGTGTTACAAAAAATTTTAAAATGTCCAATTTTAGTTGCTTTAACATTTTTTGCAATATATTTAATCGTAACATTTGCAGCATTTGATGCAAATTTCTTAATATTTGCAATAGCATATACAATTTTAGCATACATAGCAGCAGTAATAACAAGATTTATAATAAATGCTATAAATGATAATGATGATAATAACTGTGGTTGTGTAAGCACAATTTCAAATCAAACAAATTGTAATAATATGCAAAATTTAGTAAATGCAATAAATACATTAAATACTGTAAACGGAACAAATTCAAATAATTGTGGATGTGGATGTAGAGGTAGAAGAAGATAAAAATTTGCAAAAAAAAGTCATATATGCTATAATAAAAAGGTCATTGAATATATTTGAAAGGAATGATTAAAAAAATGAAAGAAGAAGTTATAGCAGTCGTAATGGCAGCAGGAAAAGGAACTAGAATGAAATCAAATAAATCAAAACTAGTTCATCAAATTTATGGAAAAGAATTAGTAAAAAGAGTAGTAGAAACAGCAAAAAAGGCAGAAGTAAATGAAATAATTACAGTAGTTGGATATAAAAAAGAACAAGTTCAAGCAGTTTTAGAAGATACTGTAAAATATGCTTATCAAGAAGAAATGCTAGGAACAGGTCACGCAGTAATGCAAGCAACGAAATATTTAGAAGGAAGAAAAGGAAAAGTAGTTATATTAAATGGAGATGTACCAATTTTAAGACCAGAAACATTAAAAAATTTAATACAAAAAAGTATAAATAACAAAGAATATGCAACATTATTAACAGCCATTTATGATAACCCAACAGGATATGGAAGAATCATTCGTGATGAGGGAGGAAATATAAAAGGAATAGTAGAACAAAAAGATGCAACAGAAGAACAAAAAGAGATTCAGGAAATAAATGCTGGAATATATTGTTTTGATATAGAAGAATTATTATTAGCATTAAAAGAAATAAAACCGAACAATGCACAAGGAGAATACTATTTAACTGATGTAATAAAAATTATGAATGATAAAGGACTAAAAACAGGAGCAGTAATAGTAGAAGATAACACAGAAATATTAGGTGTAAATGATAGATTACAATTAGAAATGTTAACTAGAATATTAAGATTAAGAATAAATCAAGAACATATGAGAAATGGTGTAACAATCGAAGATATAAACAATACATATATTTATGATGATGTAGTTATAGGAACAGATACAGTAATACATCCAAATACAACAATAAAATCAGGAGTAGTAATTGGAGAAGACTGTGAAATTGGACCAAATGCGTATATAAGAGAAAAATGTAAATTAGCAAATAAAGTAAAAGTTGGAAGTTTTGTTGAAATAAAAAATACAATAATAGGAGAAGGAACAAAAGTACCACATTTATCATATATGGGAGATTGTGAAATTGGTGGCAAAACTAATATAGGTTGTGGAACAATAACTTGTAACTATGATGGATTTAATAAAAGCAAAACAATAATAGGAGACAATAGTTTCATTGGTTCAAATACAAATTTAGTTGCACCAGTTACATTAGGAAGAAATACTTTTATAGCAGCCGGTTCAACAATAACAGACGATGTACCAGATAATGCACTTGCAATAGCAAGACAAAGACAAACAAACAAAGAAGGATGGAACAAAAAATAAGAAATTGATTTACAATAAACTAAAAAATCACGCTTTTGCGTGATTTTTTAGTTACTTAACTTACATTCTTTGTTCGCCAGGTATAAAGTAATCAATTATTCCATATACAACTGCACCAACTATTGCTGCCATCCAAGAAATAGTATATCCTGCGACGAAAAATTGAGTCACATATAAAATAACTGCTGCTAAAACAAAACCAACGAAACCTTTACCAAATGGACTTGCTTGTAAACCAGTAAATTTAGCAATTAAATAATCTATAACAGTAAGAACAACTGCTGCAACTGCTAATGACCAAATACTATTTATACTAAAACCAGGTGTGAAAAAAGCAGTAATTGCTAAAACAATAGCAGAAACTACAAGTCTAGTAATTATTTGACCAACTGTACCCATTCCGGTTTGAGAAGTTTGAGTATTGCTTTGATTATCAGACATAATAAACCTCCTATAAGTATCATAAGAATACATTAAAAAAAATTTAATTTTTTTAATATATTTATTGTTTACTAAATAAAAAAATATATTCAAAAATAAAAGGTATAATTTCTAAAATTTGTGAAAAAATAAATAAAAATTTGTTACTGTTAAAATTAATTAATTATTTTACTTAAAATTATTTTAAAAAATTTTTTTTATTATATATCTACACAACCTATTTTTTATAGCATTTTTTTAAAAATTAGGTTCTCCACGGCTGATAAAGACTTTTAGTAATGGCATAAAATTGATTTGCTAAAACAACTCTACGTATTTATATTTTACTGTCTTTACCGCGGGTCTCTCCCCGCCTCCAAGGGCTGTCGAACCGTAATTTTGAAAAAAATCTATAAAAAGGTTGTGAGACTAAATTACACGAAAAATTTTTAAAAAAATAATTTTCGCCTCACGCTTCGCATTAAATATGGTTTAGTATTAACAGTAATAAAAATCAAATTTAATATAAAGAATAAAAAAGGTGAGAAAATGTTAATAACTTTTTTTAGAGCAATAGTATTATACATAATAGTTTTAGTTGTAATGAGATTAATGGGAAAAAGAGAAATAAGTCAGTTAGAACCATTTGAATTAGTAATATCAATAATGATAGCAGATTTAGCATCAATACCAATGACAGAAACAGGAGTACCATTAACACGAGGAGTAATACCAATATTAGGTTTATTAGTAATGCACTTATTAATATCAGTATTAAATTTAAAAAGTAGTTTAGCCAGAAAAGTCATCTGCGGAAAACCATCTATACTAATATACAGAGGAAAAATAAATGAAAGTGTTTTAAAAAAAGAAAGATTTACAATAAATGAACTAGAAGAAAGATTAAGAGGAAAAGAAATATTTAATATAGGAGATGTTGAATACGCAATATTAGAAACAAGTGGAGAAGTATCTGTAATACAAAAACCAAATAAAAGAAATACCATACCAGAAGATTTTAATATAATGCCAGAATATGAAGGAATTTCTTATGATTTAGTAATTGATGGAAAAGTTTCAGAAGAAAATTTAAAAGCAATAGGAAAAAATTATGTGTGGTTAAAAAAGCAAGTAGAAAAATTTGGAATAAAACCAGAACAGGCATTAGTAGTAACATTAGATGGAAAAGGACAAATATTTTGCCAAGAAAAGAGTGAAAATTAAATGTATAAAGAAATTATAATAAGTGTAATAATTATTGCTAGTATATTTGTATTAAATAGTATAACATATAGTTATACCAAAGATAGTTTAGAAGTAATGAGTAATGATTTTTCTAAAATAAAAGAAGAATTATTTAAAGAAGAAATATCAAAAGAAAAATTATCTAAAAAAACAGAAGAATTAATAGAAAATTGGACTAACAGAAGTGAAAAACTTGCGTATTTTATAGAACACGATGAAATAGAAAAAGTAAACACATATTTATATGGATTTAAAGCAAATGTTGAATCAGAAGATTATGAACAAGCCATAGAAAATGCTTATATATGTGAATATATTATAGATCATATTGATGAAAAAGAAGCATTTTTACTTACAAATATATTTTAGACTTTTCATAAAAATAATGTCCACTGAAAAAACAAAAAACAGAGCCTCTCACAATTAAGGTTCTGTTTTTTGCGTCATAAGAAATATTAAACTAAATCATTCATAGAGTACAAACCTGCTGGCTGAGTTGCAATAAAAACAGCCGCCTTTAAAGCACCATCAGCAAAAACACTTCTCGAATAAGAAGTATGAGTTATTTCAAAAGTCTCAAAAGGGCCAAAAAACTTAACAGTATGTTCGCCAACAATATTACCACCACGAATTGAAGAAATACCAATCTCATTATTTTCTCTTTTAGAATGAACACTACTTCTATCAAAAGTATATTTCATCTTATTACCCAAACTTTTATTAATACTATCAGCAAGAAGCATAGCAGTACCACTTGGAGAGTCAATTTTTTTATTATGATGAGTCTCAATAATTTCAATATCAGTATCTTTTAAAACTTGTGCTAAACTTGCAACAATTTTAGACATAAGGCAAATATCAAAAGACATATTAGCAGACTTAAAAATAGGAATATATTTAGAATAATCATTTATAATATGTATTTCTTCATCAGTAAAACCAGTAGTAGCAATTACCATTGCTATATTGTTCTGTTTTGCATATTCTAATAAATTTAAACTAGCAACAGGTACAGAAAAATCTATAATTACATCAACTTTTTCATTAATTTTCTCAATATCAGTAAAAACAGGAAAAGTATTTAAATTATTATCAAATTTATCAAAACCAGCCACCAATAGTAAATTACTATAATTATCAATTTGTTTAATAACTTCTTGTCCCATTCTACCATTACAACCATTAACTAACACATTTATCATAAAATTCAATCCTTTCGATATTATAAAAAGATAGATATTTAATTAATTATTTTTTAACATTTTAACGATGCGCAGTTTGGGAGGACACTATAAAATGTAGTATATTTAATAATGACTAATATAAAATTTTAAATAACTTATTTTATTACAAGTCCGACCAGTAAGGCGTTTAAAATGTTAAAAAATAATTAATTAAAATATCTATCTTAATATATAAATAGTTTTACATCAGTTTTATAATTAGAAAACATAAAAACACATACGCATATCTATAAATTTTATTAAATTTAAAATTATGTTTAAGCCCATCTAATGTCTCCATAATTGCACAATACTTATCAACAAAAGTAATAATATAAGACTCTCTATATCTAGGTAATATTATAGTTACAGGCCACATATGTTTCAAAATAATATCTCTTTCTTTTTTATTTAAATTAAAAATCTTTGTAGCATTATTTAAAGCAGTTTTAGGATGAGTAAAACCGTGAAAACCCTTTCTATCTAATGACTTTATTCTCCAATCATATAAAAATAAATCGTGAAGCATTGCTGCACGAGCAGCAGAAACATAATCTAAATTATATTTTTTGCAAATTAAATAACTATAAAAAGCCACACTTTTACAATGCTCAAAACACGAAGTATTATAATGTTGTCTAAAATTCTTCATCTTTTGAACAGTTTCATTTGAAGTAATATCTAAAATGATATCTTCAAAATTATTATATTCTTCCATAAAAATCATCTCTTTTGAAAATAATCTACATTTATTATAGCATAATTAATTAAATAATTCCATAATCTTTCATCGCTTTTTCAAGTTTAATTTTGGCATCATTAGATAATTCTACCAAAGGTAAACGAGGAATACCAAAATTATATCCCATTATATTTAATGCCTCTTTAACAGGAATAGGGTTAACCTCTGCAAATAATGTATCTATCAATGAAATAGAAGAAAGTTGTATTTTAATCGCTTCATCTATATTTCCATTAAAGAATAAATCTAACATTGATGAAAATTTTTTAGGAGCAATATTAGAAACAACAGATATAACACCTAATCCACCTAATGAAAGAACAGGTAAAACTTGATCATCATTACCACTATAAATATGTAAATCATCCTTGCAAAGTGAAGCAATTTTAGCAACTTGTGATAAATTACCACTAGCCTCTTTAATAGCAACAATATTTTCTATTTTAGATAATTCTAAGCAAGTCTCAGGAGTAACATTTAAACCAGTCCTACTAGGAACATTATATAAAATGATAGGTAATTTGGTAGAATTTGCAACTGCTTTATAATGTTCAATTAAACCTTTTTGAGTAGTTTTATTGTAATATGGAGTTACAATAAGTAAACCATCTACACCAACGCTTTCAGCATATTTAGAAAGTTCAATAACACTATTAGTATTATTTCCACCAGTTCCAGCAATTACAGGAATACGCTTATTAACAATATCAACTGCAAATTTAATAGTTTGCTTTTTTTCATCTAATGTCATTGTAGAAGATTCACCAGTAGTACCACAAACAATTAAAGCGTGGACTCCTTCTGAAATTTGGAATTCAATTAATTTTTTAAACTCATCGAAATTTACACCATTATCATTAAATGGAGTAGCAATAGCCGTACCACAGCCCTTAAATAAAATTTTTTTCATAAAATCACCTTTTAATTAAAATATCAATAAAATATAATTATATTTTATTGTAATATATTATAT